>JAFADT010000978.1 GCA_023424585.1 Pseudomonadota bacterium | reverse complement strand
CGAGGGGGCTCGTGCGCCCGCGCGGTCGGCGCCCGCGCCGGTCGCGTCGCGCAGGGGGCTGCCGTTCGAGGGGAAGGTCGCGCTCGTCACGGGTTCGGGCAAGGGCATCGGCCGGGTCATCGCGACGCGGCTGGCGCGGGCGGGGGCGACGGTGATCGTCAACTCGTTCCACTCGCGCGAGGGCGGCGAGAAGACGGCGCGGGACATCATGGACGCGGGTGGCAGGGCGGTCCACCTGTGGGGCTCCGTGGCGCAGGAGGAGCACCTGGAGCGGATGTTCGCGATGATCCGCGAGCAGCTGGGCGGGCTGGACCTGCTCGTGTGCAACGCGTCCAACGGGCTCATCGGTCCGTTCGACCGCATCGCGCCCCGGGACTGGGACAAGGCGTTCCGCACCTGCATCACCGGCACCTACGAGTGCGCGATGCGCGCGCGCCCGCTGATGGCCGCGCGTGGAGGCGGGAGCATCGTCACCATGTCCACGTCCATGTCGCAGCGGTACATGCACGACCTGGGCTGCCAGGGCGTGGTGAAGGCGGGCGTGGAGTCCCTCACGCGCTACCTGGCCGCGGAGCTGGCGCCGGATGGCATCCGTACCAACTGCGTGGCCGCGGGGCCCGTGCACGGGGAGCTGCTGGGGATGTTCCCGGATGCCGCGGGGCGCGTCGCGCGCTGGGAGTCCGCGACGCCGGGCGGACGGCTGTGTACCGCGGACGACGTCGCGGACGTGACCGAGCTGCTGCTGGGGCCCAAGACCCAGCGCGTGAATGGCGCCATCTGGGTGGTGGACGCCGGCCTCTCCGGGACCGTGGACGGCCTGCTGCCGGCCGCCCGCGCGTCCTGACCTCTCGCCTTCTGGAGCCACCACCATGGACTTCTTCGCTGTCCCGTACGACATCCACTTCGACGACACGATGGCCTACGGGAGCCATCACTTCCTCACCAACTTCAAGTTCCAGTGCGCGGGCCGCGAGCACCTGCTCTTCAGTCCGCACGCCTTCGAGACACCCGAGTTCCGGCGCGACTTCGAGCAGGTGCTCCTGCTCACCTACGAGGGCTATTCGCGCAACCTCGCCCCCGCCGCGCTGGGGGACCGGCTGGTGGTGCTGACCTCGCTGGAGGCGCGGGGCGAGGTGTCCCTGCGCTTCTGCTTCCGCACGTTGAAGCGCGACGGCACGCCGGTGGCGTGCGGCTATCAGACCGTGCTCTGCGCGGACCGACAGGGAGCGCTGCGTGCATTCCCGGAGTCCTTCCAGCGCAGCTTCGAGGCGCTGGCGGCGCTCCATGAGCCAGCGGGCCCGAAGACCTTCCGCGACCTCAGCTTGCAGGGAGGCGCGGGCGTCCAGGCGCTGTTCCCAGAGGCCGTGCGCGGGCTCGCGCGGACCCTGCTGGCGGACACCGCGCCGCGCGGTGTCTCGCGAACGGTGCACCTGCCGGATCCGGCGCCCGTGAAGTCCCCCCAAGAGGCGTCGGCCTCGACGCCGAGGCTCGGCGCGCCTGGCAGCGGAGCCACGTCGAGCGGCCTGCCGCGGACGATGTCTCCTCCCGGGCCGGTGGCCGAGGGGAGCCCCAACATGCCCCAGGCCTCCGCGTCGGAGCCTTACTCGCCTCCTGGAAAGGCTGCTCCAGGCGGTGCCTCAAGGACGAAGCACCTGCCGGATCCGACCTCCGAGGCGTCTCTGAATGACACTCCGGCCTCCACGCCGGCGCTCCAGTTGCCCGCGGGTGCCACGGCGTTCCTGTTCGCCGGTGCATCGAGGACGAAGCACCTGTCGGATCCGACATCCGAGGAGTCTCTGAATGACGCTCCGGCCTCCACGCCAGCGCTTCAGTTGCCCACGGGCGCCACGGCGTTCCTGTTCGCCGGACAGGGCACGTTCGAGCCTGCTCTCTTCCTCAAACTGAAGACGCTCCAGCCGGAGCTGCGCGCCGAGCTGGTGTCGGTCTCGGAGGCCTGCCGCACCCAGGGCATCGACGTGGGTCCGCTGCTCGCGACGGAGGACGTGAAGCAGGTGCAGCGTGCGCTGGACGCGGCGCCGCTGTTGGATCAGCTCGGCATCTTCCTGTCCGGGGTGCTGGGGGCGCGGTGGATGGAGCGGCAGGGCACGCGGCCGGACGTGTTCGTGGGACATAGCTTCGGGGAGATCGCGGCGATGACCGCGGCCGGAGCCCTGGACCTGCGCGCGGGCGCGGAGGTGGTGTGCCGCCGAATCCGGGCGCTCCAGACGGTACCGGATGACCTGGGCACGCTCGCGGCGGTCGCCCTCTCGGCTCCGGAGACGGTCCGAGCCATGAAGGAGGGTGGAGCCCGGAGCCTGGAGGTCGCGGGTCGCAATCATCCGCGACAGACCGTGGCCGCGGGACCACGTGAGGAGCTGGAGCGGCTGCGCGCGTTCCTGGAGCGGCAGGGCAAGGGCCTCACCTTCATCTCCAGCCGCTACCCCTTCCATCACCCATGCCTGGCGCCCGCCGTCGCCGCGTTCCGCGAGAGCCTCGCGGACCTGGCGGTGCAGCCAGCTCGTGGGCCCATCTATTCGCCCATCGAGCGGCGGGTGTACGCCGGTGGCCGGACGGAGCTGGCGGGAGCGCTCGCGTCCCACCTGGTGCATCCCTTCGACTTCCCGGGCGCGATCGAGACGCTGGTGGGCGCGGGCTGTACTCGGTTCGTGGACTGCGGCACGGGCGGACGGCTGACGCGGATCGTCCAGCGCATCCTGCCGACGGACACGTCCATCACGCTGACGTCCGTGGACCGGGCGCTGCCCTCGAATCCTCCTGTCGTTCGAGACGCAACGCCAGGGGGCCCGGCCGTCGCGGTGGTGTCCCTGGGCTGCATGCTTCCGGGCGGCTCGAAGGATCCGGAGACGTACTGGCGGAACATCCAGCGC
>JAFADT010000968.1 GCA_023424585.1 Pseudomonadota bacterium | reverse complement strand
CGCGCGTGCCTCGCCCTGCGCATTCGCCCCCTGCGCCGGAGCACCGTTGCGCGGGCCGCCCTGCTGCGGACGCCCGTTGTTTCCGTTGGGCCGGTTGTTGTTGCCTCCACCCTGCGGCGGACGCGCTCCCGCGTTCTGCTGCGGCCCCGCGTTCCCTGGCCGGGGCGCATTGCCGTTGCGCGGCGGCGGCTTGCCACCGAAGCCTCCGCGCCGACGCGTGTCCCGCGGGCTCGCCGTGACGATGGGACGGCCGCGCTCGCCGCCGCCCTGGCGCAGCACCAGCGCCTCCAGCGCTCGCAGCTCCGCCTCCTCCGCGCTGATGCCTTCCTCCACGACGGGCGCCGGGGCCGGACGGGCCTCGTTGCGCCGGGCCTCCTCCTGCTGGAGGAACCGCTCCTGCCGGAGCGCCTGGCGGCCCGCGCCTCCCTGCCTGCGCGGCGCCTCGCGGAACGTGCCGGACGGCACGTAGTCCGGCGTCAGCTCGCGCCGCACGTACGCGTTCCAGATCTCACCCGTGTCACCCGAACGGCCCGCCAGCCGGGTCGAGAAACCCGCCAGGTACTGGCGCACGTTGTCCAGGTCGCGGCGGAAGTAGAACTCCGCCTGGCTGTTGCGCGCCGCCGCCACCGTCTGCGGAAAGTCGATGATGGTCGGGCCGTTCCCGCTCATCAGGATGTTGTAGGGCGACAGGTCCCCGTGAATGAGGTCCGCGCACAGGGTGCGAATCACCTGGGCGCGCAGGTCCAGGTAGAGGGCCTCGGCCTCCTCGGGCGTCTGGGGCGGGGCCTCCACGAGCCGGGGCGCGGGCTGGCCTTCCGCGTCCAGCACCAGCTCCATCAGGAGGATGCCCTCGTAGAACATCACCGGCGTGGGCACGCGCACGCCCTGTGCGTGCAGCTTGTAGAGCGAGTCCGCTTCCGCGTTCTTCCACGCCTCTTCCGCGGCGGCCTGCCCGAAGCGGCTGCCCTTCTCCATGGCGCGGCGCGTGCGCGAGTTGCGCACCTCGCGGCCTTCCTTGTAGCCGGCGTTGTTGCGGAAGTTGCGCTCGTGGCGCTCCTTGTACAGCTTCGCTGCGACCACTTGGCCGGCGTGCTGGACGAGCCACACCTCCGCCTCCTTCCCCGTCTTCAGCTGGCCGATGACGGCGTCGATGATGCCGTCGGCGAGGAGGGTCTCGAGGGAGTCATTCATTCTTAGGCAAAAGGCCGGAACGGCACGGGGCGGGGAGCTTCATTGGCGGCGCGCACCGGCGGCCCCTGCTCGCCATGATGCACGGTGGAGATGAGAACACCGGGCCCCCCGGGTTTCCATCGCCGTCACGCTGAACGTCATTCAGAAGGCCCACGAACCGCTTGCTAGCAGCTTGAGGAGCAGGGGGCCAGGGGTGCCCCCGTGCCGATCTCCTGTTCTCCGCCCACCCCTGCCCGGGGACCGGATTGACGTCCGCCAGCGTCCAACCGGCTTTCACCCGAGGAGCATTCCGCCCATGAAGACCCTGCTGACCTGGGGTGTCCTGCTGGCCTCGCTGTGCGCGCACGCCGAGGACCGGGTCGCGGACGCCCGGAAGCGCCAGACGGCTGGCCTTGTCCAAACGTTCAAGGAGGCGGGGCTGGCCTGGCCCCCGGAGGAGCTCTACCTGAGGGCCTTCAAGGTCGAGCGCGAGCTGGAGGTCTGGGCGGGCCAGCAGGGCCAGCCGCTGGTGAAGGTGCGCACCTGGCCCATCTGCGCGGCCTCCGGCGACGTGGGCCCCAAGCGGGCCCAGGGCGACTCCCAGGTCCCGGAGGGCTTCTACACGGTGGACCTCTTCAACCCCAGGAGCGCGTACCACCTGTCCCTGCGGGTCAGCTACCCGAACGCGCTCGACCGCAAGCTGGGCGCGGCGAAGCCCGGGGGCGACATCTACATCCACGGTGACTGCGTGAGCATCGGCTGTCTGGCCATCGAGGACGGCCCCATCGAGGAGCTGTACGTGATGGTGTCCGAGGCCCGCGCGCGCATGGGCCGCGACGTGCCGGTGCACCTCTTCCCGCGCCGGCTGGACGCGGCGGGGCTGGCGGCGCTGGAGGCCCTGTCCGGCGTCACCGATGCGCGGAAGGCCTTCTGGCGCAGCCTGGAGCCGGGCTACCGCCTCTTCGAGGAGACCCGGCGTCCGCCTCGGGTGAAGGTGGATGCTTCCGCGACCCGCTACGTGGTGACGCCGGCGCCCCAGGCCCGGGCGCGCTGAGGAGTTGGTAGAACCGTGGGGTGAAGGCCCCCTCCGCCGGGGCCGGCCTCCGGGAGCGCACGCACATGAAATCATCGGTCTCGCTACGGGAGTCCTCGGGCTCCGGGCGCGCGCGAGCGCTCGTGTCCCTCACGACGACGGAGCTGGCCGCGGCCCTGCGCGAGCGCCAGGTCACCGCCGTGGAGGCGCTGGAGGCCTTCCTCACGCGAGCGCGCCAGCACAACCCCGCGCTCAACGCGGTGGTGACCTGGGACGAGGCGCGGGCCCGGCAGCGGGCGGAGGCGGCGGACGCGGCGCTCGCCCGGAGCGAGCTGTGGGG
>JAFADT010000904.1 GCA_023424585.1 Pseudomonadota bacterium | reverse complement strand
CCTCGGCGGTGCGGATGGCCGGCAGGCCCTCCAGGATGGTGGGCCGCTCCATCGCGTCCTGGCGGACCTCCACCGTGGGCGACGGCTCCGACGACGCGGGGCTGGGCCGCAGCTTCGCGCGCGCCGCCTCCTCCAGCGCCTCCACCGGGAACGCGGGGCGCGTGGACTCGTCCACCACCACGCCAGGGCGCGTCTCGCCGTCGTCGCGCACGCCGCCGCCGTCCTCGCGGCTGCGGGGCGTGGGGTGGAACGACAGCGCCTCCACCGGCCCGTCCAGGCGGATGGTCTTGGGAGGCAGCGTGGCCGCCTGCATCGTCGGGCGCGGCGCGGGGGCCACCGATTCGTACGAGCCGCTGCCGCGCGCGTCGCGCGACACCTCGCGCAGCGACGCCAGCAGGCGCCGCTCGGACTGGTAGTCCGCGGAGAACAGGTCGCGCATGAAGCGGCTGACGCTCTCCGGGCCCGCGCTGGTGTCGATCTCCATCAGGCACGCCTGCAGGCGCACCCGGAAGTCCTCCGCCGTCTGGAAGCGCTGGGTCGGCTCCACCGCCAGCGCCTTCGCCACCAACTGCGACACCGCCGGCGGCGTCAGCGGCTCCACCTCGCTGAGCGGCGCCACCTTCGGGTTCGCCACCGCGGACATCAGCTCGCCCGGCGGCAGCGCGTCGAAGGGGTTCTTGCCGGAGATGAGCTCGTAGAGGCACAGGCCCACCGCGTACAGGTCGCTGCGGCGGTCCACCGGCTGGTGCCGGGCCTGCTCGGGCGACATGTAGAGGAACTTGCCCAGGATGATGCTGGGGTTGGTCTTCGCCGCCGACAGCCGGCTCTTCGCCAGGCCGAAGTCGATGACCTTCACCTCCCCCTCGTAGGAGATGAGGATGTTCTGCGGCGAGATGTCCCGGTGGACGAGCTTCAGCTCCTTCTCTTCCTCGTCCCGCTTGCGGTGCGCGTACGCCAGCGCGTCCAGCACCCGGCCCATCACGTACAGCACGAAGGTGAGCGGCAGCGGCGTCTGCCGGTCCCTCACGCGCGCGGCCACCTTGCGCAGGTCCTTGCCGTCCACGTACTCGAGGGCCATGTAGGCCTCGCCCTCGTGCACGCCCATGTCCAGCACCTGCGCGATGGAGCCGTGCCCCAGCCGCACCAGCGTGCGCGCCTCCCCGACGAAGCGGTCGACGAAGTCCTGGTCCTCCGCGAACTGCGGGAGGATCTTCTTGATGACGCACAGCTTCTCGAAGCCCTGCGCGCCCTCCAGGCGGGCGAGGTAGATCTCCCCCATGCCGCCGGTGGCCAGGTGCGACAGGAGCGTGTACCGGCCGAAGGGCTGCGGCCGGAAGGGACGCAATCGGGCGGGCGGGTTCGAAGAGCTCATGCGGTGCGGGGGTCCACCACGGGAAGCGCATTGAACCCCGAGCAGGGGGGCTGCTTCAACCGGCCAACCGGCCGAGCCGGCCGCCTCACCGGATACCGGGGTTGGTCAGCATGCCCATGTCCTCTTCAATCACCTCGAAAACCGCCACCTTGTCGCGGGGCGGCCGCACCACGCGCTCGCCCAGGGGCATCACGTCGAAGCGGGCGCCGGTGGCGGCCAGGAGCTTGCCGGTCATCAGCACCTGCCCGGGAGCCGCGGTGGAGGCCAGCCAGCCCGCCATCCCCATGCCCTCCCCCACGGCGCTGTACTCCATGCGCGCCTCGGTGCCGATCATCCCCACCAGGGCCTTGGTGGAGTGCAGGGCGATCCGCAGCTCGCACCGCTCGTCCTGGGGCCTGCGGGCCATGCCCCGCTCCCAGTCCGCGCGCAGGGCCAGCGCCGCGCGCACCGCGCGGACCGCGTCGTCGCCCTTGGCGTAGGGCACGCCGAAGAGCGCGCGCATGGACTCGCCGAGGAAGCCCTCCACGGTGGCCTCGAAGCTGAAGACGATGCCGCTCATGCGCGCGTGGAAGTCGTTGAGCAGCTGCGTGGCCCGCGCCGCGCCCAGCCGGGCGATGACAGCGCTGAAGTCCGCCAGCTCCGCGTGCAGCACGGTGAGGTTCTTCTCCTCCAGGCCCGGCAGCTTGCCGCCCGTGCGCTGGGCCTCGGCGGAGCGGCGCTCGGCCACCTCCGGCGAGTGGAAGCGCTCCAGGTTGCGCCGCATCCGGTCCGTGCTGGAGCCGTCGCGCACGGCGAAGCGCTGCACGCCGCTGGCCACCAGGTGGGCCACCGCGGTGCACGCGTCCAGCATCAGCTCCAGGCTGGTGTCGCCCCCGCCGGGCACGTTGACGTAGAGCACGCCCGCGAAGGGCGGCTCGGTGCCGATGGGGATGCACAGCACCCGGTCCACGCCGTACATGATGACGCTCTCGCGTCCGGCGAAGCGGCGGTCGTCGCGCACGTCGCCCACCGCGAGCGCGCGGCCCTGGCGGATGGCCTCGTCCACGATGGCGTCCGACACGGGCACCTCGCCCTTGGCCAGGCGCCCCCGGTGGCGCACCGCCGCGGGCACCAGCGGCCCGGTGGCGTGCTTGAGCAGCACCACCGCCGTGGTGGCGTCGGTGCGCTCCAGGAGCCGGTCCATGGCGGACTCCAGGAACGCGGTCAGCGTGCGCGCGGTGGCCAGCGCCTCCGCGGCGTGCACCAGCAGCACCAGCGTCTCGTAGGACACGCGCGGGCTGGCCACGGCGGCGCCGGTGGGCAGGGGCGAGGCGCCGCTGAACGCGTCGTCGAACGGCAGCGGCCCCACGTTGTCCAGCAGGCGCAGCACGTCCGCGTCCTTGACGTTCTTGGCCAGCAGCACGGAGGGCCCCACGTCCGTGCCATGCCCGAAGCGCACGACGCCGCCCGCGCCCAGGTCCATCATCTCCGTGGCGGCGTTCTCCACCGTGTGCGGCTGGCGCACCGCCAGGGTGTTCTCCCCCAGCGCCACGGTGTCGCCCGCGTTCAGGTGCTTGCTGCCCTGGAGCGGCGAGCCGTTCACCCGGCTGCCGTTGCGGCTGCCCAGGTCCTCGATGCGCAGCACGTCACCTTCGACGTAGAGTCGCGCGTGCCGGCGCGACACCAGGTCGCCGCCCAGCACGATGTCGTTCTCGTCCGCACGGCCGAGGCTGGTGACGCCCTCCGGCAGGTCGTACGACGTGTCGAAGTAGCCGGGCCCGTTGATGATGATCTGCCACATCGGGCGCAGGACATTACACGACCTCCCAATCTTCCGAGAGTCCGAGACACTTTCCCGTGGTGGACGGGCGTCCGGCCGAGGACTTGGAGGCCCTCCCGCGTCGCGTCATACCCGGGGAAACCGCCCGATACGGGAGGGACCCCGGGGTCTGAGTTCACCTGGGGCGGTGGATGAAGAGGGCGTCACCCACGCGCAGGGTGCGGAATGCGGTCAGCGGGCGGGACGCGGGTCCCCGGAGCACGCTCCCGTCCAGGCCGAAGCGCGAGCCGTGACAGGGGCACTCCACCGCCCCGAGCGCTCCGTCCCAGGCCACCGCGCAGTCGCCATGGGTGCAGGTGCGCCACACGGCCCGGAGGCAGCCATCCGCCGCGTGCACCACCACCACGTCCAGCAGCGCCTCCGGGACGCGGACGGTGGCGTGGCCTCCGGGCTCGCGCAGGGTCGGATGCGCGGAGAGGGGGACCTCCACCCAGCCCTCCTCGGGTGTCCCCGGGACGCCGGTGTCACCGCACACGGGGGACGGGCCCGGGTCCGGCGCGGGCAGCACCACGGCCTCGCGCCAGTCGCCGCCGCAGCCCAGCGCGGCCAGGGCGCAGGTGCCGCGCAGGAGCGTGCACAGCGCCTGGCGGCGGTCCACCCCACCCGCCTCCGGGTCATCCGAGGGCAGGTGGGGCGCGCGAGCGCTCACGGCGCGCCGCCGTCCACGAGCTGGCCGTTCACCACGGACAGCGCATCCAGGTCGAAGCCGCCGGACGTGCCGGCGTAGCTGTTGAGCCCCGTGTCGGTGAGGCGCACGAAGCGCGCGCGTGGCAGCCCCACGTCCGCCAGGTCGTAGCCGTCCCCGCCCGCCACGGCCGGGTCGATGGGCGACACGCCGTTGTCCGGGGCCGAGTACACCGGGTGCGTCCCGGCGCAGCCCGGGTAGCCGCCGTCCTTGTCGGTGGCGGCGCACGGGAAGTCGAACCAGGTGACGCCGTCGTCGCTGACGGACACGCTGGCCGTCTCCGCGAAGATGTCGCCGCCGTACTTCTGGAAGGGGTTCTCGAAGACGAGCAGGTCCACGCCCGGGCCGTCCACCGCGACGAGGTCGGTGAACTCCAGGGTGATGGAGCCGCCCCGCCCCAGCGACAGCACGTCCAGCGAGCCCGCGTTCTGCCCGGCGCCCACCGGAGGCCCGAGCACGACGTCCGGGAAGCGGTCCTGCCCGAAGCCAGCCAGGTCGCCGAACTGGTACGCCGTCACCCGGTCCGCGAACGGATCCACCGGGCGCGAGCCGGCGTCGACACCGGCATCGGCGTCCGTCCCCGCGTCCACGTCCGGGCCCGCATCGGGAGCACCGGCATCCTCGCGGGCGCCGGCGTCCACGAACGCCTCATCCGGAAGCGGGGCGGGCTCCGGGTCGCCCGTGCACGCGCCCAGGGCCAGCAGCGCACCGAGCGCGAGCAGCGGGCGCTTCATCACGGCTCCCCCTGCTGGATGCGCACGAGGCGGCGGCCGTTGACGTCCGTCACGCCCACGAGCAGGTCCGAGCCCAGCGACGACAGCAGGTCCACGGCCGTGCACGCATCCGTGGCGTTGAGCACCGCCTGGCGCGTGCCCACGCTGATGGGCTGGTTGCCGCCCAGGCCGGGCGTGAGCGAGAAGCGCGACACGTCGGTGGCGCCGTTGTAGGTCCCGCGCACCACCGCCACGCCGTTGCCGAAGCCCGCGGCGGCGGTGAAGTCAGAGCCCACGTCCACCTTCGGCTCGTTCACGAGCACCACCGGCGTGCGCGAGGCCAGCGCCTCGCCTACCTTCGAGCTGGACACGGCGTACGCCACGTTCACGTACGTGTCCGCCACCGCGTAGCCGAACACCGCGATGCCGTTGCCCGCGACGGCGGTGACGCCGTTGCTGGCCGCGTCCGCCGGGAAGTCCACCACCTTCGCGGCGACATAGGGCTTGGCGGAGGTCACCAGGGCGTAGACGCCCCGGCCGGCCGCCTCGGTGTCCAGGCCGCCGCCGTTGATGAAGAACGCGTCCTGGGTGCCCGCGGCGGTGTAGTTGTCCGGCGCGTCGAGGTAGGTCGTCGCGTCGCGCGTGGACGGATCCACCACGGCGACGGAGCCCGGGGCGGGGAAGCCGCTCTTCGTGTAGCCCGCGAGCAGGCGCGTGCCGTCATAGGCCAGATAGTAGGACGGGAAGGTCGCGGTCGGGTTGGCGCGATCCGCGGGCGCGATCACCGTGTCGATCGCCGCGCTCCCCAGCGTCACGTCCGGCCAGGTGCCCAGCGAGAAGACGTCACGGCCGGTGGTCGTCTCGCGCAGCGCGAACAGCGAGTACGTGGGGCCGGGCGTGGCCACCACCGCGCGCACCTCCGTGGACAGGGACGCGGACTCCGCGACGGTGAAGCCCGTCTGGAGCTGGAGCGTGCCCAGCACCTGCTCGCGCGGCAGCGGGGCGCAGGCGACCGTGCCACCATCCGTGTCCGTGCCGCCGTCGGCCTCCGTGCCCGCGTCCGTGCCGGTGCCCGCATCGGACTCCGTGCCCGCGTCCGTGCCGGTGCCCGCGTCGTCCTCTTCGATGTCGACGGCGACCTGGGTGCACTTCGCATCGACGCAGGCCCAGGACTGGCCCTCCGGAGCCGCGCCCTTGTCGCGGCAGTCGAAGGCGTCCACGCACTCGTCGCCGCAGCCCGTGCCGCCCAGCACCACCGCCAGCAGGGCGCCCATCAGCGCCGCGCACTGGCCCTTCGTGCCCATCCGCTTCGTGTCGGTCCGCATCGCGTCCTCGCTCCTGGCCTCTCCGCATGGAGGCGGAAGAAGCCGTTCCCCCTGGCGGGAGGCCGAGGACGAAAGGCACCAGCCCCCGGGCGCATGTCGCCCCCTGGAGGCCTGCCTTCGCCGTCAGCTCCCCGCGGAGGTTCCGGTCTGTCGCCGGCCCCTCCGTGGGGAGGCTGCCGGGTCGTCGCCAGGTCTTCGGACTCGCGGGAGCGGCGTTCGTGCGAACGCCGCGCCTGCTCACCGCTGCGGGGCAGTCCCGGACTCGCACCGGGTTCCCTGGAAGCCCTCACGCCCCATGGCGGGAAGGCCTCGATGACGGGGCGGGACTATGGCGACCCTGTGACAAAGTCAATGCGGCGCGGGTTCCGCGCGGCGGTCGCGCATCAGCACGTAGCGCCGCGTGCTGCCATCCACGACGACGGTGGACACCACGCGCCAGCCCTCCGCCCCCAGGCGCTGAAGCTCCGCCAGGTCCTCGTCCGGGCCCTCGCGCTTGACGAAGGTGTACTCATACGCCGGTGCGGGAGGAGGTGGCGCCGCTTCCTTCCGTGGCGCGCCGCGGGACGCCTGGGCCCAGACCGCCGAGGGCACGAGGGACGGCGCGGCCGCGCCGAGCAGGACGCCCAGCAACACGAGGAGTGAGGCGAGACGACGGTTCATGGAAGCGCACCCGGGGGAGGAACAGCGGGCATCTAATCCCGCCGCCCCCACCCCGGAAGCCTTCCCCCGGCCCGGCTGCGCCAGGTGGACGCGCGAAGCCTCCAGGACCGTCCGCTGGAGAACGGCCCCGGCGCTCCGCGCGGCTACGGCAGCTGCACGCCGTTCACCACGGCGACGGCATCCAGGTCGAAGCCGCCGCTGATGCCCGCGTATCCGTTGGCGCCCGAGTCGCGGATCCGCACGAAGCGAGCGCGGGTGAGGCCCACGCTCGCCAGGTCGAAGCCGTCACCGCCCGCCACGGCCGGGTCGGTGGCCGGGATGCCGTTGGAGGGGTGCGAGTACACGGGCGTGACGCCCGCGCAGCCCGGGTAGTTGTTCGCCACGTCGGACGACGCGCAGGGGAACTCGTACCAGGTGACGCCGTCGTCGCTGACAGCCACCACGCCTGTCTCCGCGAACGGCTTGCCGTTGGGCTTGATGAACGGGTTCTCGAAGACGAGCAGGTCCACGCCCGGCCCGTCCGTCACCGCGATGTCGGTGAACTCCAGGACGATGACGCCGTTGCGCCCGAGCGACAGCACGTCCAGCGAACCCGAGCCCGCGCCATCCCCTTGCGGCGCGCCCAGCACGATGCCGGGCAGCAGGCTCTGACCGAACCCCGCGCCGGTGCCCGGAGAGAAGGACACGATGCGGTCCGCGAACGGCTCCCCCACGAGCGCTTGGGCCTGGGTGGAGTCCTGCCAGTCCTCGCCGCCGCACGCCACGGTGAGGAGCGCGGTGACGCCCAGCGCGAACGACTTTGGAAGAAGGGCCGTCCTCATGGGCATGCTCACGGGGCCTGCTGGATGCGGACCAGGCGCGCGCCGTTCTTGTCATCCACGCCGACGAGCAGGTCCGCGCCGATGGCGGTCATCCCGGTCACGCTCGTGCACTGGTCCACGTAGACGAGGACGGGCTGGCGGGCGCCCACGGTCACGGTCGCGCCACCGTTCGTCACGGTGAAGGCGAAGCGCGAGATGTCCGTTCCGGCGAAGTTGTAGTCGGGCGGGACGTAGTCGCCGCGGAGCACCGACACGCCCTCGCCGTGGCCCGCGGCCGCGACGAAGTTGGAGCCCACGTCGAGCGCGGGCGCATCCGCCACGGCGAACGGCGTGCCGGAGGTGAGCGCCTCGGAGATGACCGCCGGGCCCACCGCGCGGCCCTCGTTGAGGAAGGTCTCGTCGGAGTAGTAGCCGAGCATCGCGACGCCGTTGGTGGACACGGCGGTGAAGCCGCTGCCGCCCGTCTCCGGAGGGAGCGTGCCCACCTTCAGCGCGGTGTACGGCGTGACGTCCGTCTTCAGCGCGTAGACGGCCAGGCCGGCCGACACCGTGTCGAGCCCGCCGCCGTTGATGAGGAACGCCCCCGGCACGACGCCCGCGGAGAAGTTGCTCGGCGCGGAGACGTAGGTGGAGCTGGCGGGCGTGGCGACGTCATACACGCCCACGGAGCCCGGGAAGCCCGCGCCGGACTTCGTGTAGCCGGTGAGGACGCGCAGGCCGTCCGTCTCCACGTAGCTGCTGAGGAAGAGCTGAGCGCCAGGGCTCTGGTCCGCGGGAGCGGCCACGTCGAACAGCGACGCCGTGCCCAGCGACACCTGCGGCCACGTGCCCAGTGAGTACAGCGCATGCGGGCCGACGTAGCTGTCCGACACCACCGTGTAGAGCGAGTACGTGGGACCGGGCGTCACGCCCACCGGCCCCGCGGCCGAGGGCAGCGTCGCGGCCTCACCGGCCACGAAGCCCGCCTGGAGCTGGAGCGTGCCCAGCTTCGGGTCATAGGTGGCGGCCTCGCACGGATCCGTTCCGGCGTCGGTGTCCGTGCCCGCGTCGGTCTCGGTGCCCGCATCGGTCTCCGTGCCCGCATCGGTCTCGGTGCCGGCGTCGGTGTCCGTGCCCGCATCGGTCTCGGTGCCCGCGTCGGTCTCCGTGCCCGCGTCCGGCACGGCGATGGGCGTCTGCTCGCACTTGTTCTCGACGCAGGTGTAGCGCTGTCCCGCGGCGGGGGTGCCCTGGTCGCGGCAGTCGAAGTCATCGATGCACTCATCGCCGCACCCGGTGTGGAGCAGCGCCATCGCGAGGGTCGTCAGCACCCACGTGAAGCCCTTGAGTCCCCGCGCCGTCATCATCCGCTCTGTCTTCATCCGCGACTGCTCCCTTGCATCGCCCCCACGGGCGAGGTGAATCCAAGGGGCGGGGACGGAGAGCGGACCGCGCACGAGGGACACGTCAGGCCACGACACGCCGCGCGAGCGGAAGACCTCCGTCACCTCCCCTCGGAGGCTTCGGTCTAGCCATGCCCGGAGGCATGGGTCGTGGCAGGTCTTCGGACTCGCAGGCGCGGGAGGCCCTCACCGGGACACCCACCTACTGGCCGTCGCTTCCCAGCCCATCCGAGGGCCAGTGCTTGCGGGGACGGCGTTCGTTCCTGCTCACCGCTGCGGGGCAGTCCCGGCTTCACACCGGGTTCCCTTTTTCAACGCCGCACCCTGCGCGGATGCGGCGTACCAACGACGCGCGCTGGAGTATGGCGGACGGCAGTGCTTGTCAATACAGGCGGGCCAATGCCTCACGGCACCGCGACGATGTCGATGGCATTGGACACCTGGCGCCGGGGGTCCACCGGACACGCATCCAGCGCCGGGCCCGCCGCCTGAGGCGTGGAGTTGCCGCGCCGCTCGACGAGCTGGCCGTCGCGCACCTCCACCACGAACACGCGGCCCGCGTTCACGTCCGTGACGTACACGGCGTTGCCCACCACCGCGAGCCGTCCGCCCACCGCGAGGTCGCAGCCGTTCTCCGGCCCCCCGGTGCAACCCGGCGACAGCGCATACGAGGCCACCGGCTGGTCATCCTTCACCAGCACCAGCCCCGTGGCCTTCACCGCCTTCGCCCGGTAGCCGCTCGTGGTGTCGAACACCGCCTCGCCCAGGCAGCTCACCACCAGCTGGTCTCCCACCTCCATCACGTCGCCCGCGTTGAGGCAGTCCTTCGCGCCCAGGTCGATGGCCCGCACCCCGCCATCCGCCGGGTCGATGCGCGCGAGCATCCCGGGCCCGTTGGGCAGGTAGTCATTCGCGGGGTTCAGGTTGGTGAGCGCCACGTAGACGCCCGCGTCCACCGACACCGCCGCGTACGGGAGCGCCATCGTCGTCCCGCCATCGAAGGACTTCAGGTCCAGGCCCGTGAGCGGCAGGGTGTCCACGAGCCGGGGGTGTTCCGGGTCGCTCACGCTGACGCGCGCCACGGCGTTGCCCTGCTTGAAGTCGGAGCCGGCCGTGCCGAACAGCGGGATGTAGAACGTGTCGCCGCGCTTCGCGATGACCTGCGGGCTGGTGTTGGCGCCCAGGTTCACCTGCCCCACCGTGCGCAATCCCAGCCCTCCGCCCTGCGAAGCCCCTTCCCGCTTGAGCACCTGGAGCGTGTTGTTGACCGAGTCGAGGACATACACATACGGGGGGTCCACCAGGATGTCATTGGGCGAGGACGCCACCGCGCCCAGCGAGTCCTCCTCCGCCACCGTCCCCAGCGCCCCCGCCGGAGCCTGCGACAGCACCGCGCGCGCCGCGTCCGCCGCCAGCACCACGCCATCCCAGGCCGCCAGCGACTGCACGCCCGAGCCGAACTGCCGCCGGGGCCCCATCCGGTCCGTCCCCGCCTGGATGCCCACCAGTTGCCCGTTGGTGTAGCAGGCCGTCACCACGTCATACATGCAGCGGCCCGCGTGGCAGGACTGCACGTCCGGGCACACCGTGCCGCAAGCGCCGCAGTTGAGCGGATCCTCCGCGAGCACGACGCAGCTGTCCCCGCACCGCTCGGCGCCAGAGGAGCAGCCCTCGCGGCAGGTGCCGGCTTCACAGACCTGCCCGGAGGAGCACGCGGCGCCACAAGCGCCACAGTTCAGCGGGTCGCTCACGAGCGCGACGCAGGCGTCACCACAGGCCTCCGTGCCCGGCTGGCAGCCGCACGCGCCCGCCTGACACGTCTCTCCCGCGCCGCACGCGGTGCCACACGCGCCACAGTTCGACGGGTCGCCCTGGAGGTCCACGCACTCGGCGCCACAGACGCTCAGGCCTGTCGTGCACAGGACCTTCTCCTCCGGGCAGCCGGTGAGGAGCGCCGCCGCCAGGGCCGACAGCAACAGCGCGAACCGCGCATCAGGGAGGGGACGCGACATGGGAATCCTCCGGAGGAGATGGGTCGAGCGCCACGGCGAGCGTCACGTAGGCGGCGCGGCCGGGCAGCGGCATGCCGGTGTAGTCGGCGGTCCGCGCATCGAGCAGGTTCTTCACGTCGAACGACACGGTGAGGTCCGGCCGGTGCAGGAAGGTGCTGGAGGCGCCCACGCTCACCCAGGTGCGCGAGGGCAGTGACAGCCGCGCCTCGCCCACGCGGTTGATCAGCTGCGCGGACTGGACGAGCACCTCCGCGCGGCCGTTGAGCCAGCCCGGCCCCACGCGCAGCCGCCCCACCCACTTGTGGCGAGGGCGATACGGCAGCTCCTTGCCGAAGTAGCGCGGGTCACCGTAGCGGTTCTGCGTGCGGGTCCACGCGTAGCTGCTGGTGGCGGTGAGCCACGCGCGCGGTCGGGCCTCCAGCTCCACCTCCGCGCCCCACACTCGCGCGGCGGCGAAGTTGTAGGGCTTGGCGAGCATGGGCGGGTACAGCTCGTAGGCGATGAGGTTCTCGTACACCGCCGCGAAGCCGCCCGCGGTGACGCTCCAGGCGTCATCGCGCCACAGGGCCGCGGCGTCCACGGACAGGGCGCGCTCGGGCTTGAGCTCCGGGTTGGGCAGCAGCAGGCCCTGGCGGATGTAGAGCTCCAGGAACGACGGCGCGCGGTGGGACTGGCCCGCGTTGGCGCGCACGCCGAAGCCGTGGCCCAGGTCCACGCTCGCGCCCAGCTTGGGCGACAGGAGCGAGAAGCGCCCCACGCGCTCCACGCGCAGCGAGGGCACGAGCTTCAGGCGCTCGGAGAACAGGGACAGCTCGTCCATGGCCATGACGCTCGCGCGCCACCACGACGCGGCCTGCGCGCCCACGGCCTGCGTGACGGACTCCGACGACCCGGCGAGCGTGACGGCGAGCGCGTGGGGTCCCCACACCGCGCGCCCCTCCACCTCCACGCCGCCCACGGTGTAGCGCTGCGCGCCGGAGTCCACGCCGGTGGTGCCGCCGGTGACGTCCAGCCAGTCGCGGCGGAAGAAGCCGCGAGCGCTGCCCTCGCCCGTGTCCCCGAAGGGCCGTGCCCAGCGAGCGCCCAACGACAGGCGCGTCTGGTCCTGGCGGCGGGACACGGTGGGGTTCTGCACGGTGCCCGCGAGCGCGCGGTCCTCCAGCGACACCTCCGCCAGCACGTCCACGCGTCCGCCGCCGTCCAGCCCGTGCCGGTACGTCAGGAGCGCGCCGCCGCCGCGAGCGTCATTGCGCGTGCGCACCTCCTGCGTGAGCGGGTTGTCGTCGAGCGCGGGCAGCTCATCCACGCGGTAGCTGAAGTCCCCCTGGGAGCGGCCGCCGTGCAGCAGCACCAGCGCCTGACCGGCGAGCAGCGCGCCCGACGCGGCGACGTGGGCCATCACGGTCTCGAAGCTGCCGTAGGTGACCTCGCCGCTGGAGAGCAGCCGCGACGAAGGCGCGCGGGTGACGAGGTTGACCGCGCCGCCCAGGCCGCCCGCGCCGTAGCGGGCCCCGGCCGCGCCGCGGAGGATCTCCATGCGCTCCAGCAGCGCGACGGGGATGAGTGACAGGTCCGCGACGCCGCCC
>JAFADT010000896.1 GCA_023424585.1 Pseudomonadota bacterium | reverse complement strand
GGTGATGGGCGGGCGGGTGCTGGGCCTGTTCGCCTCCACGCGGCGGCTGGAGCGCGTGTCGCGCGAGGTGCAGGCGCGGCTGGAGCCGCACGGGATTGAAGTGCTGCGCCAGTCGCGCGGACACGGGCGCTCGCTGGCGGCGCGGCAGGAGCGTGACACGGGCACGGTGCTGCTGGGCACCAAGAGCTTCTGGCAGGGCGTGGACATCCCCGGGCGCGGCGTGGGGTGCGTCTTCATCGACAAGCTGCCCCTGGAGCCGGCGTCGCGGCCGCTGGTGGCCGCGCGCGAGGAGCCGCTGGCGAAGGCGGGCAACGAGTACCTGGGCTTCCTCCAGTACCGGCTGCCGCGCGCGCTGCTGCTCTTGCGCCAGGGCGTCGGGCGGCTCATCCGCTCCACCACGGACCGGGGCATCGTCGTCATCGCCGACCCCGGGCACGCCAGCTACCGGCCCCTGCTGCTCCAGGCGCTCGCGGGCTACCGCGTCGTCGCGCTGCCGTGGGCGCAGGCGCGGCTGATGCTCCATTCCGAGCTGTTGCAGATGGGGCTCACCGCGGACACCGCGCGGGTGTGAGGCACGCCCCCCCGGCGGCGTCACGTCAGCCGATGGAACTTGTAGTCCTCCGCCAGGTAGAGCCGGCGGGAGTGCAGCTCGACGATGCGCGCTTGCGGCGTGGTCGCGGTCAGCGGCGCGGCGTCCTTGCTCGCGAGCGCGGACGCGTAGCCGGCCCAGTTCACGACGACGTGCCAGCCGTCATACGTCTTCTTCCGCAGCAGGTACTTGCAGGCCCGGCGGGCGGCGAAGCTCTTCACCAGGGTGTTGACCTTCCCCACCTGCGTTGACGCCTTCGCGTACAGCGCATTGGCCATCCGCGAATAATCGTTCGAGCTCTTCTTCCCCGGCTTGAGGAAGTCGCGGTTGGACTTCTTCACGCCCTGGGCCAGCGTGTCCCACTTCGCCTTGTCCACGCTCAACACGCTCTGCGGGAAGCGGCTGAAGAACTCCTGCCGGGGCTGCGGGGCGGTGTCGGTGCTACCGCGCCAGCCGCTCGCGGTAGCGCGCCTCCAGGGCGCTCAGCTCGTCCACCCAGGAGCCCGTGGCGCCGCTCGTGCGCGCCTGGGCCAGGGCCTCCGCCAGCGCGCGCGCGTCCTCCTCCTGCTGCGTGCGCAGCCGCTGCGTCATGTCCCTCGCGGCCTCGAAGACGTCCTGCAGCTCGTCGCCCTCGCGCAGGCCGTGCTGCGGCGGGTGCAGGCGGCCCTCGGCCACCTCGCGCATCATGCGCTTGATGCGGAAGAGCGGGCCCGCCAGCCGGTGCGTCACCACGATGGTCGCCAGCGCCACCACCACGATGAACGACACCAGGCAGCCGCCCAGCACCCACCACGTCAGGTGCTGGTGGCGCTCCAGCTCCGCGCGCTGCGCGACGATGGCCGTGCGCTCCTCCTCGTACTTGGCGTCGATGGCCTGCGCCTGCTCGCGGAACTGCTTCTCGAACGCCGGGTCGTTCATGTGGGCCATCAGCTCGTTGGAGAGCGTGGCCCCGGACAGCTCGCGGCTCACCTCCGCCGCGCGCGAGCGGGCGTCCACCGCCGTCGCCGTCTCGTGCATCAGCGTGTTCGCCGCGCGCACCAGGAAGATGCCCAGGAGCGCCGCCAGCACCAGGGACACGCCGACGATGTAGCCGGTGAGCTTCAGCTGGAAGGGCGCGTCGAGCAGGAAGTTGCGCCAGCGGCGCTTCGTCGGGGCCTGGGCCGTGGTCGTCATCATGTCTCGCTGCTCCAGTCGAAGGTCGCGGCGGCTTCCTCGATGGCTCGGGGGATCAGGGCCTTCAACAGGTCCGCGGGCGGAGCCCCCGCGGCGTTCACTTCCACCTGTCCCATCAGGGACTGCTCCGGGTACGTCATGCACAGGATGGCCAGGCGCAGGCCTCCACTGGCCGTCGCCTGGATCTCCGCCGTGATGCGGTAGCCGTGCACGCCCAGCTTCTTGAGCGCGCCCTTCGCCGCCGCCTTCGACTCCTTCTCCGGCGCCATCATCGCGCCCCGCCGCACCAGCTTGGAGCGGAACCGCGCCTCCGTCACCTTCACCAGGTCCGCGGGCACCGTGCCCGTCTTGTCCTTCAGCGCGTCCAGCGCCACGTAGAAGCGCGGCCGGCGCGCCTGGAACGCCTTGATGGCCTTGATGGACTCCGCCACCGCCGCCTGCACCGTGGCGTCCGCCTCCCCCTGCACCGCCTGGAGGCAGTCGAGCCCCTTGGGCTCCAGCAGCGCGCCGAGCCCCTTGGCCACCGCCGCGCGCACCAGCTCGCTGGGGTCCTTGAGGCCGCCGCACAGGGGCGTCACCGCTTCGGGATCCTCGGTGGCGCCCAGCACCAGCGCGGCCTGTGAGCGCGCGCGCGGATCCCGCCCCTTCTCCAGCTGGCGGCCCAGGAAGGTGATGCGCGAGTCTCCCTGCGCCAGCGCAGCGCACGGCAGCAGGAAGAAGAAGAGCAGGAGTGCTGTCGGCAGCCGCATGGGATGGGAAGGGAAGTACCAACAGTGTAGCCGCGATTTACCTGTCCACGACAGTTGCCTCTCAGGGCAATCGCGCCCACCTTGCAGGCGCACAAGGGGCGACGTCCTCAAGGGAGAGGACGGCTGGGGTGTGGGGGACCCGAGGCGGGTCACTCCAGTCTGGGGGAGTCATGAAGCGCGGAGTCATCCTGACGGGTGTTCTTCTGCTGGCGGGGGGGTTGGGGGGGTGCCGTGACGCGGACCGGCTGACGTCGGTGGGCAAGCCTCGCCCCGCGGGGCCCACGCCGGTGGAGGGCACGCCCACCCTTCCCGACGCTGACGACTCACAGCCCCCGCCGGAGCCGGAGGGGGTGGAGCCGCCGCCCGCCCCGGAGGCGGAGGAGCTGGACCCCACGCCCATCCCCACGACGGACGGCGTTCCCGGGCCGCTGCCGGGCGTCTACACGGACAAGGGCGAGGCGCCGGTGACGGACCTCATCCGCGGGCTCGTGTCCTTCCCCATCCGCGACGAGGACGCGCTCACGCAGCGCATCGCGGACATCTACAAGCCGGGCGGATCCAGCTTCCGCAAGTACATGACGCAGGCCGAGTGGCTGGCGAAGCACGCCCCGCTGGAGGAGGACGTCACCGTCGTCACGGACTGGCTGAGGTCCGAGGGCATGCAGGTGCCCTACGTCGCCACCAACCGGCTCCTGGTGCAGTTCGTGGGGACGGTGGGCCAGTTCAACAAGGCGTTCGGCGTGACGCTGCGGGTGCTGGAGCGCAAGTCGCCCCAGGGCGGAAATGATCCGCACGACGTCTACGGCCTCACCGAAACCCTCAAGGCGCCCACGTTCGTGCAGCAGCGCATCCACGCCGTCGTCGCGCTGGACCTGCCGGTGGAGACGGGCACGCTGCCCGGCGAGTTCGGCCAGCCGTCCACGGAGCCACCGGACCCCGTCAGCCGGGGCCTCACGCCGCAGCAGGTGGCGCGCGCGTACAACGTGGACGCGCTCTACGCGCAGGGCCACCAGGGCCAGGGCACGAAGCTGGGCGTGGTGATTGGCGCCAGCTTCCGGTGGAAGGACGTGCGCGCCTTCTGGAAGATGTGGGGCATCGAGCGCGAGGACCCCAAGGTCATCCAGCCCCTGGAGCCGCCCGTCACGCGCTACCGCGAGGGCACGCTCGACGTGGAGTGGGCCGCGGCGATGGCGCCCCAGGCGGAGGTGCTCGTCTACATGGGCCCGGACGCGCGCAACACGTCCATGCTCTACACGTACAACGAAGCCATCGGCCGCGCCGAGGTGAGCGTCATCACCACGTCCTTCGCGCACCGCGAGGACTCCGAGCCGAGCGCGGTGCACGAGGCGTACAACCACGCCAGCACCATGGCCGCGGCGCTGGGCATCACCGTCGCCGCGGCGAGCGGCGACTCCGCGGGTGTGGACGTGCCGGGCAACAGCCCCTACGTCACCGCGGTGGGCGGCACGCAGCTGAAGATGAACGGCATGACGGTGACGGGGGAGACGGCCTGGTACTACTCCGGCTCCGGCATCACCCGCACCTTCGAGACGCCGGAGTGGCAGAAGGGCCTGGTCCCGATGCCCGCGAAGCGCGCGGTGGTGGACGTCGCGCTCAACGCGGACACCGGCTACTGGTACACGTGGCTGGGCGTCACCACGCCCAACACCGGCACGTCCTTCGCGTCCCCCATCTTCGCGGGGCTCATCGCGGTGGTGAACAGCGCGCGCTCGGCGGAGGCGAAGCCGCCGGTGGGCTGGCTCAACTCACAGCTCTACACGCTGCCCACCGTCCAGGAGACGTTCCGCGACGTCACCGAGGGCTACACCGACAAGCAGCACGAAGCCGGGCCGGGCTGGGACATCCCCACCGGCTGGGGCGCCCCCGACGCGGAGGGGCTGCTGCGGAACCTGCCCTGAGCATGCGGGCGACAGGGGGCGGACGGGCGTTCGAGCCCCGCTCCGGCTGTCATCCCGGATTGACGGGATGCGAATGCGTGCACAAGGCATGCTGTTCGGGAGAGGACCATGTCCTTGCCCCCCGCGCTGCGCATGCCCTTGTCCTGCCTCCTGCTCCTCGCAGCCGCTTGCAGCAACGCCGGCGCCGGGACAAGCAGCGCCGTGGCGGACTCCCCCACCGCCTGCGCGCCCGGGGCCACCGT
>JAFADT010000885.1 GCA_023424585.1 Pseudomonadota bacterium | reverse complement strand
CCCTGTACCACGCAAGGCTCGCGGCCCCCGTGGAGCTGCCCGAGGACCACAAGCTCCGCCTGGAGCGCCTGGAACGCAGGCTGTCGCGTCAGGGCGCCTGAGCGTCCGGTACCCCTGCGTCGGGTTTGACGCCTGCATCCAGGAACGGAAGGGGACGCGGGTGCGCAGGATCGAAGGTGGGGGAAACACCCGGTGCGGCCCGCTCCAGGTCCAGGACACCGCCATCTGCGTTGGGGACATAGGGCTTCATCCCATCCAGGACCCTGCGGAGGATTCGGCTATCACGGCTGATGGCGTACCGCACGCCAGAGTCGAGTCCCGGCTGGGTTCCACCACACGCAGATGGGTCCACATCGATCCGAATGAAGACGATGTCCTCGCGAGCAATGACCCTGAAGACGTGAGAGGAGCGCCGCTCCGCGCAGGGCATATCCGCCGTGTCCCGCGGCAGCGCGTCATCGGCCGCCAGGGTCAGCGCCCGGAGCACGGCCCCATCCAGAACGATGGGCTGGTCGGATGCTCCAACGTGGACCGCGGCCTGTTCGAAGAACGGGGGAAAGACAATCGAACGGTCATCCCCGACCGGTGCGGCGCCCGATACGAAGGCACGTGCACACCCGACGGCGGTGAGCCCCAGCAGCGACAACGGTGCGCTTCGCTTCATCGTTCGCACTCCTCTATCGCGAAGGCCCATGTCCCTCCTAACGCACGATGCGATAGCGCGTTCTGTCCAACCACTCCACCCGCCCGATGACCTGTCGCCCCCATCCATCGTCGCTTCGCAGCCATCGCAACAACTCTCCCGTGGCGGGGATGTATTGGAAGAACCCATCACACGGCGGGTGCTCCAGGCTGTCGGAGAGGGAGAAGAACGCGACGATAGAGAGAGGAACCTCGCCCACGTGCGTCTTGATGGTCACCCCGGAACGACCCCGGGAATGTGACGCGGAGCCCCACAACCAGTCATCACAGTCGCGAGGAGCGCGACAATCCCCGCGTCACGGCAGCGCATCCCGCAGCCCCGGGAACCACGAGACGAGCAGCCGCTGCGTCCCCAGCTTCACCGTGGCCCGGCCCGATTCGCCGTCCTGATACACGCGCTTCTTGCCGTCCCGCTCGTAGGTCCGGGATGGCACGTGCGCCCGGACCAGCACCGCTCCGTCCCGATAGGTGTCATCCCCGCGCCGCCGCGCCTTCGCGAACTGGAGCGATGCCTCCGGCCCCTCCACCTGCTCGATGACCGTCTCGAGCGGGTGGGGCATGTTCGACGTCTGGAACGACAGGCTCATCCCCGGCGCCAGCTCCTGCCGGTAGTCCTCCGGAAACAGCACGCTGAGCGACGGCAGCACGTTCCGGTTCAACACCGCCGCCACCGGCTGCCCCGCCTCCACCCGCGCTCCCTGCTTCACCGCCACCTGGCTCACGAGCGCCTCCAGGGGCGCCACCACCTCCGCGGGCCCCGTCGCCGTCTCCAGCCGCGCCACCACCTGCCCGGCCTTGACCGGCTGGCCCAGCCCCACGTTCACCGACATCACCTGCCCGGTGACCGGGGCTGGGAGGTCCACCCACTCGCCCTGCTGGAGCAGCACCGTCCCGCGTGCGACCCGGTCCACCCGCACCATCCCCGCCAGCACCCCCAGCGTCACCACCGCCCCCACCGCGCTCAAGGCCCACGCCCTCCGTGAGAAGCGGGACGTCGACGCGGGAGAGGCGGGGGCAGGCATCGGGGGAGACTCGGGCCGCGGATCCATGCGCCGCCGAGGATGATCCATCCCGGCCTCCCGACGCCAGGACTGGTTGGAACGCGGGATTCACAGGGAAGCCTTCAACCGGGCGCGGAAACTTGACGGGCACGCCTGCCTGCCCAGCCTACAGGGATGTATCCCTGCATCGTCCCGGGGCGCCTTGTGCCATGCTGTGTGCGCCTCGTGGATTCCTCCTTCCTCAAATCCGGGTCCCTGGTCCTCGCCGGACTCCTCGCGCCGGGCGCGTTCGCGGCCGAACCGACGCGCGAGGAGCTGGTGCGCGCGGAGCTGGAACGTCAGCTGCGCGACATGGTCCCCGAGTCCCCCGCGGAGGTGCAGGTGCTCTTCGCGGGCTTCAAACCCGAGGACGGCTACCGGCTCGTGGAGACCGACTTCCTCCTGGATGGCGAGCCGCTCGCCGTCCCGTCGCTGGAGGAGCTCAACGCGCCCGGCGTCCACCGGCTCGCGAACCTCAAGGTCGAACCCGGCGAGCACACCCTCGTCTCGCGCGTCACGTACACCAACGGCTCCTGGAGCCTGTTCAGCGAGACCAACGGCTTCCTCTGGAAGATCACCGCCTCGGTCGGCTTCCAGACCCAGCGCGGCCTGCGCGTCGTCGTGAAGGCGTCCCCCAGCGTCGTGCCCAACGCGCCGGATCCGCGCCTCAAGCTCAAGCTCTCCCACGCCGTCACCGCGGAGATGATCCAGCCGCTGAAGGACGAGCCCGCCGTCGTCGCCGCGCCGCCACCCGTGAGGCCGACCCCGGCCCCGGTGGATGCCGGCGCCCCGGCGCACGTCGCCCAGCCCGCGGCGGTCCCGGACGCGGGCGTGAAGCCCTCGACGACCATCGTCTCCGTGACGCCGCCGGTGGAGCGCCCGCCCGTGGCCCCCAGCCGCCTGCGCCTCCAGGTGACGTCCAAGAAGCCCACCTCCGCCATCGCCTTCGTGCGCGGCCCGGGCGAGCCGCTCAAGCTCACGCTCCCCACGGCCAAGAGCCGCAAGCCGCAGGACGTGGCGCTGGCCGCGGGCGCCTACACCGTGGACCTCATCGCAGAGGGCTTCCTCGCGCAGACGCGCCAGGTGGAGCTGTCCGCCGGCTCGGACGCGTCGCTGGCCTTCGCGCTGGTGCCCGCTCCCAAGGCCGCGAAGGCCGCCAAGGTGCAGGAGGGCCGCATCGAGCTGCCCGAGCCCCTGAGCTTCGAAGAGAAGAAGCCCGTGCCCGCGAAGTCCACGCTGTCCGGCCTGGACCTGGCGGTGGACCTGCTCGTGCGCGACCCGAAGGCCCGCCTGCGCGTCGAGGGCCACACCGACGCGCGCGAAGTCCCCGAGCCCGCTCGCCAGGGCCTCTCCGACGCGCGCGCCCGCGCCGTGGCCGACATGCTGATCCGCGCCGGCGTGGCCCCGTCCCGCGTGGAGGCCGTGGGCCTGGGCGACCGCAGCCCCAAGGCCCCCAACCTCATCCCCCGTGGCCGGGAGCTCAACCGCCGCGTGGAGCTGGTGCTGCTGCGTCCCTGAGCCTTGAGGTTGCCAGGGGGCTCCTCTAGCGTCGCGGGCGTTCTTCGCCGAAGGGACGCGCGATGCCTCGCTACGAGTTCACGGAAGGCAGCTCCAGCACAAGTTCTGGGAGATCACCCTGAAGGGCTCCACGGTGATCAAGCGCTGGGGCCGCATCGGCAGTGCACCGCGCCCGCGTACGAGCGCGCCCCCACGCCCAGGCCCACCATGCCGTCCTCCTGGCAGCGGTACACCGCGCCGCGAGCGGCCGGGGCGTGCGCCGCGCGGAACATCCGCATGGACACCTGCGTGTAGCCGCGCGCGAGGAGGAAGTCCCTGCCGGCCCGATAGAGCGACAGCCGCAGGTCGTCCCACGCACGCGACTTCTTCCCCAGGAAGGTGAGGGGCCGCACGTAGAGCGGGTAGAGGTACAGCTCCTCCGGCGCGTACCGGAGCGCCGTCTCCAGCGAGTGGAGGAACGTCTCCACCGTCTGCCCCTCGATGCCGTAGATGAGATCCAGGTTGAGGGTGGGGAAGCCCGCGCTCCGGAGCAGGTCCAGCGTGGCCTCCACCTGCGCCGTCTTCTGCGGCCGCTTCACGGCCGCGACCTCCGACTCCAGGAAGCTCTGCACGCCCATGCTCACCCGGTCCACGCCCCGGGCTTTCAGCACCGCGACCTTGGCCGCGTCCACCGTCTCCGGCGACACCTCCACGGACATGGGAACGTCGCCAGGGTCGACGCCCAGCTCCGCCGCCAGGTCGAACACCGTCTCCAGCCCCGCGACGTCCAGCAGGGTGGGGGTGCCCCCAGCTCCGGAGCCCAGTGCGCCTCGGAGAAGAGGCCGGGGAGGACGCGGCCCAGGGGGTTCTTCTGGTTGAAGAACCCCGTCCCGCCAATGCACACCGTGTGATGGCCGCGCCCGGCCAGGCCCGTGACGAGGTCCGGCGCGTCCAGCACACAGGTGCCGGGGCCCGTCGTCTCGCTGCCCTCGAAGCGCAGGGCGAAGGGGCGCGGGTGGCGGCCCGGGGTGACGGGGGTGGGGAGGAAGCCCGCGAAGAAGGCCTGGTGCGCGGCGTAGGTGAAGCTCGCCGGGCTGTGCCGCTCCTCCCACCGGCCGCCGGGCAGCAGCGCGGCCAGGGTGGGGGTGTGGCCTGCTTCCAGCTCCTCCCGGGCCACGTCGTAGCGGAGCGTGTCAAGCGTGAGGAGGAGCAGGTCGTGCGTGCCGACCAGGGCGTTCAGGTCATGCATGCGGACCGGCGGGGCGGGGAGGGGGCCTCATCGATGGGAGGTCCCATACCCCGCCCGGGACGGCGGGACTACGACATCGGCACGGTCTCGGCCGGGGGACGCGGCTGCGCGGGCGTCTGAGCCGGGGTCGGGGCGGCGGCCTCGGGCGGCAGGGACTCGAGCGGGCGGCGCGGGGCGTTGGGGCGCTGCGTGTCCACCGTCGAGTTGTAGAGCGTCGTGGCGAAGGTCTGCTGCCCGTTCGTGGACAGCGTGCGGAAGGCGCGGTCCAGCGCCTGCTGGCCGCCTTGCAGGCCCTGGCCCAGGGTGCGCTCCACCAGCGCGCGCGCCTGCTGCTCGTTGAGCCGCACCGTGTACGGAGCGCCGTTGGACGCCGCCGCGTCGTCGCTGGAGAACGCGCCGCGCGCCATGGCCGCCGCGTTCGGATCCGTGAAGGTCAGCTCGTAGCTGGTCTCCGCGGGCTGGCCGGGACGCGTGGTGGTGGTCGCCACCACGGAGTCGTTGATGGCCGTGCGCGCCCGGCCGTTGCCGTCCGCGCCCACCTGCATCTCCGTGGTCTGGGTGCTGCCCGCCACGTTGCGGTCCGTCTGGCGCACGGTCTGGTCGCCCGCGCCGTCCGCCGCGAGCCGCGTCTGGCGCTCGGTGGTGGCCACCTGTTGGCCCAGCACCCGGCCCTCGCGGTTCTGATCCAGCGTGTCCGTGCGCCGCACGTTGCTCACGCCCGGGCCGTTCTCGCGGGGAATCTGGCCAGTGCGCATGAACTCGTCGTAGGCCGCGCGGCCTTCCGGCGTGCGGATGTTGAAGTCCGCGGACTGGGTGTGCCCCAGGCGCTGATCCTGCCGGCCCTCCAGGCCGCGGATGTTGGTGGCGTCCCGCTGGCGGCCATCGCTGGTCACCGTGGCGCGCACCGTGTCCTCGGACGTGCGCTGCACCTCGTAGCGCTGCGTCTGGCTGCGGTCATAGGACGTGCTCAGCCCCAGCCGCTCGCCCAGCTTGCCCGGGCCCGCGCGCAGGCCCACGTTGAAGCCCGCCTGGCCCTGGACCTCCGCCCGGGCGCGGGTGCCCACCGGCCACGTCTCTGGGGCGCTCGGGTTGGGCAGCTGGCCGTTGCGGATGGCGTCCGTGGCGGCTTCGCGAGGCACCTCCACGCGCAGGCTGCCCTGCAGCCCGAACGAACCGCCCGCGTTCACCGTCCCCAGCCGCGTCGGCACGCCGCCCCGGGGCGTCGAGCCGCGATTGCCCACCTGGCCCTGGGCCTCCATGACGAAGTTGTCCCCCTCCATCCGCACCCGCGCGCGGCCCGAGGGGCGCAGCGCGGCGCCGGGCGTGAACGAGTCCCGGTTGCGCTCCGTCGCGGCCTGCTGAGCGGGCGCCTGCGTCTGCGGCGCGCTCGCCGGGCGAGTGGTGGGGACCGTCGACTGCGTCGGCTGGAACGAGGTGGGACGGTTCGGATTGATGGAAGTCATGTGTATTGAGTTTATCGGCCTCGCCGACCGAAGTGTTTCCACTCAGGGTGTAGGATTCGCGCTCCCGAATCCTGAGAGATTTCAGTGGCTTCCGCCCACTCAGGACCACCTGGGCCTACCTTGGGAGGACGCGCTCCCGGTCGCGGGCCCGGGCGAAGCTGCTGTCATCGAGCGCGGAGGTTGAAGCGCGGGCCCCAGGGGTCCGGAGCCCGCGCCGTCCTGGTCAGTTCTCGGGCTTCGCGGGGGCCTGCTGCCGCGCCACGGGCTTCGTGGCGCGCTGGAGGACGGGCAGGGACGGGCTCAGCGTGCCCAGGTAGAGGCGGCCGTGGAAGCCCGTCTCGCCCGGCGCGTCGAAGAGGGCCACCTTGCGCGGCGTCCCCGGCTCCTGGCGCGCTTCCGCCGCCGGGTTGATGCCGTGCACGTCGCAGTCCACCTGCTCCCAGACGTTGAAGCGGCAGGCGTAGTGCGCGCCGCGCGCGAAGCCCACGTCCAGCGCCCGCACCTGCGAGCCGGGCAGGGCGGTTGCGAGGCGGTGGCCCATGGGCTCGAACTTCGAATCCCAGGTCACGCCGCCCGTGCGTACGTGCACGTCGCCCGCGAGCACCAGCAGCCACGCGTCCGGGTGCTCCTTGCGGTAGGCCAGGAGGTTCTCCGCCATCTCGGCCTCGCGCGAGTTGCCCACCGCCTCCTTCGAGTCGAAGGCCACCACCGAGACGGCATGGCCCTGCGCCCGCAGGCGCCGCCCCGCCTCCAGCAGGTGGATGACGCCCGCGCTGCTGCGGCCGTCCTGGTCCACGCGGCGGAAGAAGCCGCTCAGCACCAGCAGCCGCTCCAGGTCCGCGTCGGTGCCGGAGCTCGTCAGGTATTCGTCCAGCGCGGTCTGATCCCCCGAGGGCACGGACACGGCCAGGGCCACCGGCAGCTTCTTCGCGGTGGCGTCGCAGAGCATCCGCGCGGCGGCGTCCGGCAGCTCGCGCGTTCCCAGGGGGTCCGCGACCAGCACGGTGCCCCCCTGCGTGAGCAGCGCGTCCACGCCTTCCACGGGCTCGCCGCAGCGGGGCTCCGCCTCCGGCACCTCCGGCGTCCAGCCCGCGACCTTCACATCACTCACCGGGATGGCGGCCTTGCCTCCCACCAGCTCCAGCGACGGCACCATCTCCAGCCTCGCCAGCAGCTTGCGCTCCAGGGGCAGGTCGCGGAAGCCGCGCCGCAGCTTGAAGCCCTCCATCTGCGGGACGGCCTCGAAGGTCTCGTGCGCGAACACCTCGCGGAAGTGGTTGTAGTAGTGGTCGTTGGCCCGCTGGCTGCCCGGCTCGGGCACCTGCTCCTCGACGGCGTCATCCGCCTCGCGGTACTGGAGCCGGTAGATGCGCACGAGGGACTGGCGCGGGCCCACCTCTTCGGGGCGCACCAGGTAGCGCTCGAAGGTGCGGTTGCCGCGCACGTTCACGCCGATCTCCCAGGACTGGGAGTACAGCTCATGCGTGGTGTTGTTCTCGAAGATGTCCAGGCGCTGCTCTTCCAGCAGGCGGCGCGCGACGAACATCGCCTCGTCCAGCGGCACCAGGTAGATGCGCTCCACGGTGGGGATGGGCTCCGTGTCCAGCGGATCCCCATCCAGCCCGCGCGACAGGCTCGCACACCCCGTCATGCACAGAAGTCCCAGCGTCCAGTGCCATCGCACGGTCCTGCCCCCTCTCGTGAAAAGGGGACGGCCAAGGCAGGCGCCATCCCCGGACGGCCGAGTCTAGCACTCCGGGTGCGAAGCTTTCGCCCCCCTCAGTGCTCGGTGTCCGCGGGCTTCTTGCCGGCCGGCTGCTGGTGGGCCACGGACGGCTCTGCCCGCTGGATGACCGGCGGAGAGGCGTTGAGCGTCCCCACCCAGAGCCGGCCGTGGAAGCCCTTCTCGCTGGGCCCGTCGAACAGCGCCACCTTGCGCGGCGTCCCCGGCTCCTGGCGCAGCTCCGGGGTCGGGCTGAGCGCGAAGACGTTGCAGTCCACCTGCTCCCAGACGTTGAAGCGGCAGGAGAACTGCGAGCCTCGCGCGAAGCCCACCTCCAGCGCCTTCACCTGCGAGGCGGGCAGGGCCTTCGTCAGCCGCGCGCCCAGCGGCTCGAAGTCCTTGTTCCAGCTCACCGGCTTCGTGCGCACGTGCACGTCGCCCGCGAGCGCCAGCAGCCACGTGTCCGGGTTCGCCTGGCGGTAGGCGATGAGGTTCTTCGCCATCTCCGCCTCGCGCGCGTTGCCGGAGACGCTGTTCGAGTCGAACGCCAGCACGGTCACCGCGTGGCCCTGCGCGCGCAGCCGGCGGGCCTGCTCGATGAGGCGGAGCAGGGCGCCGCTGCTGCGCCCGTCCTGGTACACGCGGCGCCAGAAGGAGCTCACCACCAGCAGCCGCTCCAGGTCCGGGCCGTGGCCCTCGCTGGCCAGGTAGTCGTCCAGCGCGCCCTGGTCCTCCGACGGCATGGACAGCGCGAGCGCCACCGACAGCTTCTTCTCCACCGCGTCGCACAGCATCCGCGTGGCCACCTCGGGCAGCTCGCGCGTGCCCAGCGGATCGCCGAGCAGCACCGTGTGCCCGGCGGTCAGGAGCGGCTCCACGCCCTGCACCGGCCCGCCGCACTGCGCCGGGGGTGTCTGGGCCGCGTCGTCATCCCAGCCCTCCACCTTGACGGCGCGCACGGGCGCGGTCGTCCTGCCGCCCACCAGCTCCAGCGACGGCACCATCTCCAGCCTCGCCAGCAGCTTGTGTTCCACCGGCAGGTCGCGCGTGCCGCGCACCATCTTGAAGCCCTCCATGTCCGGCACGCCGTCGAAGGTGAAGCGCTCGAACGTCTTGCGGGCGAGGTACTTCTCCTCGTCCGCGATGCGCTCGTTGAGCCACTTGGGCTTCACCTCGATGTTCGTGTCCTGCTCGCGGTAGCGCAGCCGGAAGACGCGGATGACGGACTGGCGCGGGCCCACCGCCGCGCCCTTCACGAAGTAGCGCTCGAAGGTGCGGTTGCCGGGGAGGTTCATCCCGGGCTCGTGCGCGGAGGTGTAGAGCTCGTGCTGCTCCGCGCGCTCGAAGACGTCGTAGCGCTGCTCCTCGAAGACGCGCCGCATGGTGAAGAGGGCCTCGTCCAGCGGCACGAGGTACACCGTCTCCTCGGTGGGCAGCTCCTCATCTTCCGGGCCCTCGTCATGGAGGTCCTTCGTCAGGCTCGCGCAGCCGCCGACGCACAGCGACAGTCCCAGCAACCAGTGAAACCGCATGACATGACCTCCGGCCCACCCGATGGGTCCCGATGTTGCTCGCGACAGGGGGACGACGTCTCGGCTCCCACGGCCCGGACGTCGGGAATCAGTCTACCGGGAAACGCGCGGCAACCGCGTCTGTCAGGCAGGACGGGTGGGAGCGGCTCCCTGCCCCGTGAGCGACCGGACGACGTCCAGCGCGACCTCGGCGTGCTTCTTCACCTGGAGCTGCGAGTCGAACGCGTAGCGGATGGTGCCGCCCGGGTCCGTGATGAACGTCACCCGCCCGGGCAACAGCCCCAGGAAGTTGGTGGGCACCCCGAACGCCTTGCGCGCCGCGCCATCCGGGTCGCTGAGCAGGCGGAAGGGGAGCCGGTGCTTGGCGATGAACTTCTCGTGGGACTCGGCGGAGTCGCTGCTGATGCCCACCACGTCCGCGCCCGCGTCCGTGAAGTCCTGGTACTGGTCCCGCAGGCTACAGGCCTGGACCGTGCATCCCGGCGAGTCGTCCCGCGGGTAGAAGTAGATGACCAGCGCCTTGTCACCCAACAGGTCGCGCAGGCGCACCGGCGCGCCGCCCGGTCCCTGCAGTGTGACGTCCGGAACCGCGTCCCCTTCCTTCAGCATCTTGGCCATGAGCGTCCCTCGCCTCCGGGATGGCAGCATGGACCGCGCGTGGCCTGACCCGCAAATCAAACGGGGCATCCCGGGATTGCCCGTGCTCCTTCCGGCAGGTGAACACCTGCACGGGGGGGACGCCGCCCACGCGTCGGGCGATCCAGCTTCCTTGCCTGAGGCCCATCACCCAAGATGCATGCTCCCTTCGAAGGTCCCCCGCGGTTTTTCCGCAAGGAGGAGGGGCGCATGTCCTTCCACTCCCGTGGCCTGCTGGCCGCGATCGCGCTGTTCTCCCTGTCCGGCTCCGCCCTCGCGCAGGTGCCCGCCGCGCCGCCCAGGCCGCCCGCGAGCCCGGAGGACGCCCGCGCCGCCTTCATCCGGTCGCACTACACGAAGTACGAGGTGCGCATCCCCATGCGCGACGGCGTGAAGCTCTTCACGGCGTTCTACGTGCCCAACGACGCGGGCCCCCAGAAGCGCTACCCCGTGCTGCTCACGCGCACGCCGTACTCGGTGGGCCCCTATGGCGCGGGCCGCTATCCCCGCACCCTGGCCCTGCCTGACTTCGAGAAGGAGGGCTTCATCTTCGCCTACCAGGACGTGCGCGGCCGCTCCATGTCCGAGGGCGAGTTCGTCAACGTGCGCCCCCACCGCGACACCAAGCGCGGCAAGGAGGTGGACGAGAGCAGCGACACGTACGACACCATCGACTGGCTGGTGAAGCGCGCGCCCCACACCAACGGCAAGGTGGGCATGTGGGGCGTGTCCTATCCGGGCTTCTACACGTCCGCGGGCGCCATCGACTCCCACCCCGCGCTCAAGGCCGTGTCGCCGCAGGCCCCCATCGCGGACTGGTTCTGGGACGACATGCACCGGCATGGCGCCTTCAACCTCCAGCTGGCGTTCAGCTTCTTCTCCATCTTCGGCAAGCCGCGCCCCACGCTCACCGACGACACGGAGCGGAAGTCCTTCGACTTCGGCACGCCGGACGCCTACGGGTTCTTCCTGGACCTGGGCCCGGTCGCCAACGCGGACGCGAAGTACCTCCACGGCGACGTCGCGTTCTGGAAGGACATCGTCGCGCACCCCAACTACGACGCCTTCTGGCAGGCGCGGAACCTGCTGCCGCACCTGAGGAACATCAAGGCGGCGGTGCTGGTGGTGGGCGGCTGGTACGACACGGAGGACCTCTACGGGCCGCTGCGCACCTACGCCGCCATCGAGAAGCAGAACCCCGGCATCTCCAACACGCTGGTGATGGGCCCCTGGCCCCATGGCGGCTGGATGCGCGCGGAGGGCTCGTCGCTGGGGGACGCGGAGTTCGGCTTCCCCACCAGCGCCGCGTACCAGGACCTGGTGCTCGCCTTCTTCAAGCAGCACCTGAAGGGCGGCCCGGACGCGGCCGTCCCGGAGGCGCTCGTCTTCGAGGGCGGCGCCAACCGCTGGCGCAAGCTGGACGCCTGGCCGCCCAAGGGCACGAAGGAAGCGCGCCTGTACTTCCAGCCCCAGGGCGCGCTGAGCTTCCAGGCGCCGAAGGCCGCGGCCCCGTCGTTCGACGAGTACGTGAGCGACCCGGCGAGGCCCGTGCCGTACACGCAGGACCTGGGCCCCGGCTGGTCCAAGACGTACATGACCGAGGATCAGCGCTTCGCCTCGCGCCGGCCGGACGTGCTCACGTACCAGACGGAGCCCCTGGAGAAGGACCTCACGCTCGCGGGCCCGCTGGAGGCGGAGCTGTGGGTGTCCACGACGGCCAGCGACGCGGACTGGGTGGTGAAGCTGGTGGACGTGAACCCGGACAAGCTGCCGGGCTGGACGAAGGAGCAGGAGCACTCCGGCGAGCGCAACCGGGGCGCGCAGCAGACGCTGGTGCGCGGCGAGCCGTTCCGCGGCCGCTTCCGCGACAGCTACTCGCAGCCCAAGCCCTTCACGCCCAACGAGGTGACGAAGGTGCGCTTCGTCATCAACGACGTGTTCCACACCTTCCAGCGCGGCCACCGGCTGATGGTGCAGGTGCAGTCCAGCTGGTTCCCCTTCATCGACCGGAACCCGCAGACCTACGTGCCCAACATCTACGAGGCGAAGCCCACGGACTTCGTGCGCGCGATGCACCGGCTGCACCACACGGCCGCGCAGCCCAGTGCGTTGAAGGTGAACGTCCTGCCCGCCCTGGACGGGTAGTTCACGGGTCCCAGGGCGCGCGGTCTGCTAGGCTGCGCGCCCGCCACCATGCGGGTGGCTCTTGCCGGGCCACGCGCCATGGCACGCCATGACGGGAGGGTCATGACCGGTCACGACCGGCCCGACGCCGGGCGGGTGCTGCTCGACGGTAGCCTGGGGGAGGGGGGCGGCCACGTCCTCCGCTCGGCGCTGTCGCTGTCGCTCATCACCGGCCGTCCCTTCCAGCTCCGCGGGCTGCGCGGGCATCGCGAGCCCCCGGGCCTGCGCCCGCATCACCTGGCCTACGTGCGCGCCGCGGAGGCGCTGGCGGACGGCACCAGCGAGGGCGCCGTCGTGGGCTCCAC
>JAFADT010000223.1 GCA_023424585.1 Pseudomonadota bacterium | reverse complement strand
GCTCCGACTCGCCCTGGGCGGTCCTCACGGCCACCCGGGCGGAGGACTCCGAGGCGGGCGCGGGGCCGGGCTCCGGCGCCTGTGTCACGGCCACCGCGGGGGCGTCGGTCGCGGGCCGGGGCGCCGGGTGCTCGGTTGCCCCGGAGGCAACAGGGGCCAGGGGGGCCTCCACGCGCTCCGGCGCGGAAGGAGCCGTGGCCACGGCCGGGATCGACGAGGCGCTCTCGGACACCGAAGTGGATCCGCCGGGTGCCACCGCACGGTCCGGGGCTGCGTTCGTGGAAGCGGATCCGCTGGGTGCCACCGCCCGGTCCGGGGCGGCGCTCGCGGTCGAGGCGCCTTCTGCGGCCACCGCACCGTCGGAGGCGGCGCTCGCGGAGGCGGCTCCGCTGGGTGCCGCCGTGGAACCCGCGGGTGCGGAGCCGGTCTCGTTCTTCACGCTGTCCGACGACGTCGGGGCGGCGGCCCGCAGGGACTCGACCGGAGGTTCGACGGGCGCCGGGGCGGCGCGGACGGACGCGGCTTCGGCCGACGGCAGGGCTTCCGCGGGGGGCGCGGCGTCCACGGCCTTCGGCGCGGGCTTCGCGCTCTCGGAGCTGGCGGGCTTCGCGTCCAAGGCGGGGGCCTGCGCTTCTCCTGCGCCCCTGCCCTGCACGCGCAGCGGACTCGCGGGGACGTAGACGAATGACAGGCTCTGGGTGAATGAGGCACGGAAGGCCTCCACCACCGCCACGCCTCCCACCATCACCGGCTCGGAGGCCACCCCTGACATGTCCTTCCCCGAGGCCTCCTGCCGCTTCGACTCCTCGCCCCGCATCCGCTCCTCGCTCTTTCCAGGCGTCCCGCTCGCTCGCGGCGCCTCTCCTTCATTGTCGTTCACGGACGCCGCGGCCTTCAGTCGCGACTCCGCCTCCACCCTCTCAGCATCTACCGCACCCGCGGCCTTGGCCAGCGCCGCCGCGGCGGTGGCCAGGGCCTCCGCGACCCGCGTGGCCGAATCCACCTTGTCCACCACCTCCGCTGTCGCGGCGGTCTTCGCGAGCCGCTCGGTGGTCAGCCCGATGGAGCGGTCATACTCGACGCGCAGGTCCGCGTCGGTGAGCATCTCCATCGCCTCGTTCATCCGTTCACGCAGCGCCGCCACCTGCTCCGGATCGCCCAGCGCGTACACCGCGATGGAATCCGGCGAATACAGCTCCATCAGGCGCTGGTGGGCCGCGCGGATCTCCGCGTCGGTCGCCGTGGGCGGCACCTCCAGGAGCTCGTAGTAGGTCTGCTGCGCGAAGGGCTTCATGGCGTGGCGGGCTCGGGGGAAAGGCCGTCGAGCGTGAGGATGCGCGCGGCGATGCGCTGGAGTCCCTGGGACACGGGCGAGTCGGGCCGCTCGATGAGCACCGGCTTGCGCTTGCGCACCGCGCGCCACGCCTCGTCGTCGTGGCGCAGGGCCCCCAGGTCATCCATGTCGATGCCGAAGAACTTCCTCCACGCGGACACCATCGCGGCGCCGACCTTCTCGTCCGCGTCCGTGCGCGCCTGGTTCACGACGAGCCGCACGTGGAACGCCGCCAGCTCGCGCTCCAGCCGCTCCGCGTCGGACGGGGCCTTGCGCCGCACCTGGGCGACGACGTCGTGCAGCGTCCGCAGGCCGCCCTCGCGGGTGGACAGCGCGCCCTCGACGAGGTCCTGGATGCCGTAGCGCGACTCCGTCTGCTGGAGCTTGCGGAAGAAGGCCGCCTTGACGAAGCGGTACGCGTTCTCCACGGACGTGGGCTCCGGCAGCACGACGAGCAGGCCGTGGTCCGCGATGAGGAAGAAGTCGAGCGTGTTGAAGCTGGTGCCCGCGCCCAGGTCCAGGATGAGGTAGTCCGCCGTCGTCTGCGACAGCAGCGTGCGCAGCAGCTTCTGCTTCTGCGCGTACTTGAGGTTCGCCGCGTCCAGCGAGTCCTGCGCGCCGGCGATCAGCGACAGCCCGGGCACGCCGGTGGCGACCATCACCTCTTCGAGGTTCGCCTTCCCGCGCCGCAGGAAGTCCGACAGCGTGGCCTCCGGGGGGCCCACGCCCAGGCAGGTGTGCAGGTTGGCGCCGCCCAGGTCCGCGTCCACGAGCAGCACCTTCTGGCCCGCCTGCGCGAGCGCCACGCCCAGGTTCGCGGACACCATGGACTTGCCGATTCCGCCCTTGCCGCCGCCCACCGCGATGATCCGCCGCGAGCGCGAGCGCCGCGTCAGGCCCGCGGGGCCCGGAGACGAAACGTCATTTCCCGCGCGCGGCGAAGCGCCAGCAAGCGAGGCGGGTGCTGCTGAAGGCAGGGAGGCGGGCTTCACGGAGGCTTGCATCAAAGCCCGTCCTACCGCCCGAGTCGACACCCCGCCATTTCACAGCCAGCCACTGGAGCCCCCAAGGCCCGCGCCCCGGCGCCCGGAGGCCCGGAGAGCAGGCGACCGGGGGGCCGTCCGCTGCTATTCGTCGAGCAGCTCGACGTTCCAGTACGACACGTCCGCGAGGTGCAGGAACGGCAGCCACTCCCGGTAGGTGACCTTGCGGATGGCGCCGCGGAACAGCGGCGTCCAGCGCGGGCGCACGGGCTTCTTGAGCAGCCGCATCCCGGCCTGCTCCGGCGTGCGTCCGCCCTTCTTCAGGTTGCAGGGCACGCAGGAGCACACGACGTTCTCCCAGGTCGTCTTGCCGCCCTGGGTGCGCGGGTTGACGTGGTCCAGGTTGAGCTCGGTGCGGGGCAGCTGCCTCGCGCAGTACTGGCAGGTGTCGTTGTCGCGCGCGTAGATGTTGAGGCGCGAGAAGCGCACCTTGGCGCGCGGCAGGTGATCATACGCGCCGAGCACGAGGACGCGCGGGATGCGGATGGTGCGATCGATGGTGGTGATGCTGTCCTGGGTGGCGCTCAGGGCGGCCCAGTCCTGGAACTCATACAGCCGGTACTCCTCATCGATGGCTTTGGCGACGCCCTGATACAGCAGGGAGAAAGCCCGTTTGACCGACGTCACGTGAACCGGTTGGTAGTACCGGTTTAAGACGAGCACGGCGCTGTTGATCATGGATGGCTTCCCAAACGGGCGGTCGCCACGGCCTGCGCGACCTGCCCCAGGTCCTCCTCTGAGAGACACCGGACGTCGAGAACCACCTCGTCGTCCGCGATCCTGCCAATAACCGGCACTTCGCCTTCGCGCAGGCGATCCAGGAATAGTTTCGGCGCTCCTACGGTGAGGCTGCAAGCGAAGGAAGGCAACTTGGCCAGCGGCATGGCACCTCCTCCCACCTGTCCATCCACGGACACGACCCGGCACCCGACGCCGCGTGCCGCCAGCAGACCTGCCAGGCGTTCGGCACGGGCCTGTAACAATACGGGCTGCTGGGTGAGCAGGCTTTGCGTGGGGACCGCGTCCAGGCGGCCGTCCCGGTAAAGCTCCAGCGTCGCCTCCAGGGCCGCGACCGTCATCTTGTCGACACGCAGCGCACGTGTGAGCGGGTGGGACTTGACGCGCTGGAGCAGGTCCGCGCGGCCGACGACGACGCCCGCCTGGGGGCCGCCGAGCAGCTTGTCGCCGGAGAACGCGACGACGTCCGCGCCGTCCCGGATGGCCTGGCCCACGGTGGGCTCCGAAGGGAGGCCCGGGCCGGACAGGGGCACGAGCGCACCGGAGCCCAGGTCCTGGAACACGGGCACGTCACGGGAGCGCCCCAGCTCGGTGAGCTCCGCGAGGGACGCCTCTTCGGTGAAGCCGACGAGCGCGAAGTTGGAGCGGTGGACCTTCACGATGAGGCCCGTGTCCGGGCCCAGCGCTTGGGCGTAGTCCGCGCGGCGGGTGCGGTTGGTGGTGCCCACCTCGACGAGCTTCGCGCCGGACTGGCGCATGACGTCCGGGACGCGGAAGCCGCCGCCAATCTCCACCAGCTCGCCGCGGGACACGACGCACTCGCGGCCGGAAGCGAGCGCGGCGAGCACGAGCAGCACGGCGCCCGCGCAGTTGTTGACGACGATGGCGTCCTCCGCGCCGGTGAGCGTGCGCAAGAGGCCGATGAGCGGCGCGTAGCGGCTGCCGCGTTCGCCTTCGTCCAGGTCGTATTCCAGGTTGGAGTAGCCCCGGGCCACGGCGGCGACGCGCTCCACGGCTTCGGGAGCCAGCGGTGCGCGGCCGAGGTTCGTGTGGAGCACGACGCCGGTGGCGTTGATCACCGGCCGCAGGTTCGGCGTGGCGAGGGATGCGAGCGCCGCCTCCACGTCCGCGTCCTCGAAGGGTCGCGAGTCCCCGGCGAGGAGCCGGGCTCGGACGCGTTCGACCGCGAGCCGCAGGGCCGCGACCGCGCGGGCATGGGGAAGGTTCGCGAGCCGGGACTCCAGCGACGGCCGTCGCAGGAGTTGCTCGATGGAAGGGAGGCCACGCAGCAGTGCGTTCTTGCCCTCCGCGGAGTTCGATGCAGCGCCCATGCCCCGGGAGTCTATGCGGACCGCACCTGCCTTGTCGGCGCCCCGCGAGAAGCCTCTCCCCCTCGGGTATTCACACGCTCGGAGAGTCATCCCCCGTCAGCGCTGCTGATGGCGTTGACGGAGCAATGCCAGCTGCGTTGCGCGTCTTGCTAAATCGACGAGGTGGACTGCCCCCGCCGTGCGGAGAGCCATCACCACCCGCCGTAGGACACGGTGATGGCCTCCATGTAGTGGCCGCTGGGGTCCTGGAAGTAGACCCCACGGCCCCCGTCATGGGTGTTGATCTGGTTCTCTTGATGGCCGAACGGATCCGCCCAGTGCTGGAGCTTCCGCTCCCGGAGCTTCGCGATCAGCGAATCGAAGACCTCCTCCGACACCAGGAACGCGTAGTGCTGGGGGGAGATGGCGTCCTTCGTCGTCATGTAGTCGAGCGTCGCCCCATCCGACAGCTTCACCGCATGGAAGTGCCCGAAGGGCCTCGGCTCCGGCAGTCCGAGCAGCTCCGCCAGGAAGCGCGCGGACGCCACCTGGTCCTTCGCGTGAACGATGGTGTGGTTGAAGCGGACAGACATGGCGGGCCCCCCGGCGGAAGGAGCCCGCTATAACGCGCGTCCGTGCTGGAGCACCAGCCGCCACAGCTTCGCCAGTTCAACGCGAAGCACCGTGGCGCTCGCGTACCGCGCCTCCGGCCGCTTCTGCATCAACCGGAGCACGACCTGCTCGAAGGCCTCCGGCAGCTCCGGCCGCAGCCTCCGCGGAGGCACGGCCGTCTCCTGCACGTGCATCAGCATCAGCGGCACCGGCTGCGCATGCCGGAACGGCAGCTGCCCCGTCAGCAGCTCATAGGCCACCACGCCCAGCGCATACAGGTCCGTGGCCGGGGAGACCTGCGTCCCGGTCACCTGCTCCGGCGCCATGTACTCCGGCGTCCCCAGCGTCGCGCCCTGGGCCGTGTTGCCCATCACATGCGCGCTCTTGGCCAGCCCGAAGTCCATCAGCTTCAGCACGCCCGTGCGCGTGATGAACAGGTTCCCTGGCTTCACGTCCCGGTGCAGCACCCCGTGCGCATGCGCATGCTCCAATGCCACCGTGGCGTGCGTCAGCCACCGCAAGGCATTGGCCAGCGTGGGGCGCCCCTCCTGCATCACCTGCCGCAGGTCCTTCCCCTCCAGCAGCTCCACCGTCAGGTAATGCCTGTCCCCATCCGAGCCCACGTCGAACACATGCAGGATGTTCACGTGCTCCAGCGCCCGGGCGTGCTCCA
>JAFADT010000875.1 GCA_023424585.1 Pseudomonadota bacterium | reverse complement strand
GCCTAGCGCCCTCGGGCAGGTAGGGCGCGGGCAGCTTGTCCGCGCCCGCCGCGCCAGAGGCCACGTAGCCCCCGCCCTGGAGCGTGAAGACGCCCGGGCCCGGACGCCGCGTGACGGGGATGGCGAACGCCACCGCGGGCTGGTGGTGGAAGCCGCGATAGCCGTCGAAGAGCGCGGGCGAGTACAGGCCGCTGCCCGCGGTGAGCTCGGTGACGCTCGCGTCCTGGCGCGTGGACTCCAGGCTGCCGGTGCCACCGCCGTTCACGAAGCGCGGCGCGAAGCCCGCGACCTTCAGCGCCGCCACCACCGCCTGCCGGCGCGCGTGCACGCGGCCCACCGAGCCCCGCTTGAGCGCCCGGATGACCACGTTCTTCGCCCCCGTGCGCGGCGCCGCGTCCGGCACGCCCGCGAGCTGCGCCTCGTAGCCCATGACGCCCGCCAGGAACGCGGCGTCTTCTTCCGCCGCGATGCGCCTCGCCACCCTCAGCGCGTCCTCCGGCGAGCGCACCGGCGAGCGGTGCACCCCGAAGCGCAGGCCCGGCAGGTCCACGGACAGGTCCACGTCCAGGCACAGCGGCGCACGCGCGCCGTGCCGCCGGGCAGCCCGGGCGGCGAGCGCCACGTGCTCCACCGAGTCGACCATCAGCGTCACGGGCGCCGGCGGACGGCAGAGCTCCGCCAGGGCCTCGGCATCCACGACGGGGTAGCCCATGAGCAGGTCGCTAAAGCCGCGCTCGCGCAGGCGCACGGCTTCGTCGGCGCTGAAGCACATGAGGCCCTGGAAGCCGGGGTGCTCGTCGAGCACGCGCCGCAGCAACGACACGCACCGCACCGACTTGGTGGCCACCCGCACCGGCAGGCCCCCCGCGCGCCGCAGCAGCGCCGCCGCGTTCTCGCCCAGCAGGTCCAGGTCCGCGAAGGCCAGCGGCAGCCGCCGTCCCTCCAGCGCCCGGGCGTAGTAGGCGTAATCACGCGGCATCTCAGGGCCTCCGGGCGGGGACGACAGGCGCGGCCATCATCGCCGCGCCCCGTCACGGCGGGGGCGTCGCGGCACCGGGCCCGTGGGGTGGTGGACAGGTGGGGCGGGAGGCGCCAGAAAAGGGGCAGCGCGCCGGACATTCCTGGGGGAACGCCCGGCGCGCGCACACGCGGTTTCTTCGACTCCTAGGGTCGGCCCACCCCCCCGGAAGGGCACGGAATGCCATGGTGCCGTCAGCCGAAAGTCATTTCTATTGAGGAAATCACGCGAGTCTTAAACGACTCGGGGGTCTGGGAATCACTTCCCACCTGGACAGGCGGAAGAGGCGCTGATTCCCATTCCGACCTTACAAGTCTTCCAATTGGCCCCAGCGGCTATAGTAAGTAAACCGTGATTGATTTGATTTCCGAGGACCAACGCCTCTTGCAGGAGCTGGAGGGCCTGCTGGAGGGGTTGGAGCCTGGCTCCGAGGCCCTGCCGACGGTCCTCACCGCGCTCCGGAGCGCCCTGCGCGCGGAGCGGACGGCGGCCTACGGCGTGGACGTGGGCCCGGACCGCTATCACACGGCGTTCGTGCACGGCGTGGGCTTCCCGCAGCCGCCCTCGGTCCTGTCAGAGATGTTCGACGCGTCGCTGCCGCCGGCGGGGACCTGCTTCGGCTATTTCGATCCCGCGCGGCCGCCCCTGGCCCAGCGCAACCGGGCGATGCGCTTCTCGCCGCTGGGGCTCTCGGAGCCGCTGCGGGCCCTGCCCATCACCGGCGAGGGCGAGGGGCCGCTGTGGGAGCGTCTGGGGTTGAGCGAGGCGGAGTGGGAGCACGGGCGGACGTACCTGGCGGGCTCCCCCGCCAATCTCTATCGGCAATTGGGATTGGAGCCGCTGGCGCAGCTGCGGGTGCTGGTGTGCGAGGGCGACATGATGCTGGGCTGGGTGGGCGCCTTCCGGACCGAGCCCTTCACGGAGCGGGAGCAGCGGCTGTTGCAGGCGCTGACGCCGGCCATCCAGCGGCGGATGGCCATGGACCGGCGGCTGCGCGAGGCGGGCCTGCTGGGGCCGGCCCTGGGCGCGGCGCTGGAGGTGCTGGGGCGGCCCGCGTGGGTCGTCACGTTCAGCGGCCGGGTGATGCACGCGAACAAGGCGGGCCAGGCGCGGTGGGAGCAGGACGCCCAGGCGCTGGCGGCGCAGGTGCGCGAGTGTCTGCGGAGCCCGCCGGGCACGGGGCCGCTGTTCTCCTCCGGGCCGCTGCGCACGCAAGGGCTGCCGGACCACTACCTGGTGCTGGACCCCGGGCCGCCGATGGATCCGACCTCGCGCCTTCCGGTGCTGACCCAGCGCTGGGGGCTCACCGCGCGCGAGGCGCAGGTGCTGGAGCACGTGGTGCAGGGCGAGACGAACAAGGCCATTGCCCTGCACCTGGGCTGCGCCGAGCGCACGGTGGAGGTGCACGTCACGCACCTGCTGAACAAGGCCCAGGTGGAGAGCCGCTCCGCGCTCATCTCGCGCTTCTTCCAGTCCTGAAGGGCCGGTGGGTGACGGCCGGGACGTGACTAGGATGGAGGGATGGACGACGCGCTCTTGAGGAAGGCGCTGGCTCGCGCGGACGCGGCGGTGGCGAAGGGGCCGCACGCGGTCGCGGCGGAGGGCCGGCGCCGCACGCTGCACGTGGCGATGGGGGACCCGCAGGCGGACTTCGACCGGGTGCTGTCCATCCTCTGGCTGAAGGGGCTGCTGGACGGAGAGGGCGGGCTGCGCTCGGACGTGTGCCTGGTGTCCGTGGGCGACCACTTCGACTGGGGCCCCGCGGCGGACCGGGAGCGCGTGGCCCGGAGCGCGCTCCGGCTGGTGGCGTGGCTCGCGTCCCACCCGGCGGACCAGGCGGTGATGCTCCTGGGCAACCACGACCTGGGGCGCGTGGGGGAGCTGGCGGACTTCACCGACGCGACCTTCCGCGCCGCGCAGGCGGACGCGGACCGGGTCTACGCGGGGGGCGCCACCGACGCGGCGGCGGAGCGGGCCTTCCTCCAGCGCTGGCCCGGGCTGCCGAGCGCGGAGCTGGCGGCGCGGGACTTCAGCACCTGGACCGAGGAGCAGCGCGCGTGGGTGGAGCACCTGCTGCGCGCACGGCGCTTCCGGGTGGCGCACGCGGCAGGAGACTCGCTGCTGGTGCTGCACGCGGGCGTCACGCGTGAGGACCTGCGGGTCGTGGGGCTGGAGCCCGCGAGGTGGGCGGAGGCGCGCGCGGTGGCCGAGGCGCTCAACGGCGTGATGGACCGGGCGGTGGACGCGTGGAAGGGCGGGCCGCTCGTGCTGCCAGGGCTGCACCATCCGGGCAACGCGAAGGATGGCGAAGGGCTGGGCATCTTCTACCAGCGGCCCAGCCTCCAGGCGGACGACGCGGAGCGCGTGCGGGGAACGCCCCGGCGCAGGTTCGATCCCCGGGACCTGCCGCGCGGGCTGATCCAGGTGGTGGGCCATACGCGGGACAAGCGGGTGCGGGAGCTGGTGTCCGCTCCGGGGCCCGCGCGCGACGGGGTGTTGCGCCATCTGGTGACGGACGGGGCGCGCGTGGACTACGCGCACGGCCCGCCGCCAGTGACGGGCCCGGGCGAGGCGGTGATGGTGTTCACCGACGGCGCCATGCGCGAGGGCCGCGCGGAGGACTTCGAGCTGTTCGACCTGGAGGCGCGTCGCGCGGTGAAGCGAGCGCCGTGAACCCCCGCGCGTGCCCCATCCGAGGCGCGCGCGAAGGCGGGTGCCCCGCTACGGCGCCGCGCCCGGAGCGGCGGCGGGCGACTGGAGGCCGGCGAGCTTCTTCTCCAGCGCCTCCACCTGACGCGCGGACACCTGCGCCGCGGGCAGCGTCTTCGCGAAGGCCAGCGCCTCCTCCAGCGTCTTCACCGCGCCCGCGGTGTCCTTGCGCGCGACCTGGATGTCCGCGCGGCCGGAGAGCACGGCCAGCCGCCGCGATCCCCGCACCCGCGCCAGGGCCCGGTCGCTCGCGGCGAGCGCGTCGTCGAGCCGGCCCGACAGGCGGTACAGCGTGGCGAGCCGCGCGGGCGGGTTGTAGTCCTGGGGCAGGTCCTTCTCGCTCTGCTCCAGCGCGGGGATGGCCCGCTGCGGCTGCTCCAGCGTCATCGCCGCGAGCATGCGGTGCGAGTCGAACACGCTGCGCGCCTCGGGGTTCGGCGCCTTCGCGGCCTCGCCCTCCAGGTACGTCAGCCACTGCTGGGCCACCTGCTTCGCGCCCTCGGTGTCCTTGTCCTGCTTCCGGGCCTCCACCAGCACCTCGTACAGGCCGGAGCGGTCATCCGCCTCCATCTCGATGGCGGGCGGCGCCAGCACCTCGCGCGCCTTCGCCTCCAGCGTGTGCCGCAGATCCGCCGCCTCGGGCGCGCCCTCGGGGATGGCCAGCGCGCAGGTGAGCCCGTTGAGGACGCTGTTGGCCTGGTGGAGCGAGCGCGGCACCGTCGGCAGCTCCGCCACCGCCTTCCGCGCGCAGGGCACGTACTGCTTCGCCCCGTACTGCGCCATCAGCAGCGACTCCAGCGCGCGGCCCCGGCGGGACCAGTCCGCAGGGGCCTCCGCGAGCGCGAGCGACAGGGCCTCCGCGGCCTCCGCGGGCTTGCGCTCGCCGTAGAGGGCATCGCCCCGGGCGAGCAGCGCGTCCGCGCCGGTGGCGCCGCCCTGGTAGGCGCGCTCACCGTCCTCGAAGAGGCGCTCCAGCTGCGGCACCGTCGCGCTGCCGGCGAAGCGCAGCAGGGCCTTCTCCTCGCGCGGGTCGATGATGAAGAAGGTGGGCCAGAACTCCACCGGGTATTTCTCCTGGAACGCCGCGTTCTGGGTCAGGTCGGTGTTGAGCTCCAGCCACACGAAGCGGTCCGCGTGCTTCGCCAGCGCCTGGTCCGTGAAGACATACGCGCGCATGGAGCGGCAGGTGTGGCACCACGGCGCCCAGGTGTCGACGAACAGGGGCACGCCCTTCGCCTTCGCGTCCGCGAGCGCGCGGGCGTAGTCGTCCGGGATGAAGGGCAGCGGGCCTTCGGCGTGGGTCCCGGCGGACGCGGGCGCCGGCGCGTTGGCGTTCGTGGCCGTGCAGGCGACGGACCCCGACAGGAGCAGACAGGCGAGGAGGGAGCGCATGCGGCGCACCCTATCGCGCCTCTCCAGGGGTGTCCCCGGTGGACAGAGCGCGCACACTTGTCTGGGCACCACGCGGCGCGCGTGATGTCCTGCGCCTGGCCCCTATGCCCCTGAAGGACCCTCGCGCCCTGCGCACCGCCCTCGCGTCCGCCCTGGACGCCCTGCCCGCCTCCGAGCGCTTCCCCGACGGAGGCGACGCCGACGTGGCCCGCCGCCTGGCCGAGCGCCTGCGCCGCGACCTGCTGCCCCGCCTGGGCTCCGGCGCCGAGGACGCCCCGCTGCTCCTCGTGGCCATCGCCGGGCCCAACAACGTCGGGAAGTCCACGCTCTTCAACGCGCTGGCGAAGGCGCCCCTGTCGCCCGCGCGGCCCGAAGGCGGCCTCACCAAGCAGTGCCTGGCCGCGGCGAACCCGGAGACGTGGACGGGCGCGCTGAAGGACATGCTCACCCAGCGCTACGACATCGTCCCGGTGGCCGACGGCGCGGTGGCGCCGGTGGACGAGCCCGGGCCCGCGGGCCGGCTGTACCTGGTGTTGTCGGGCGTGGTGCCGCGCGGGCTGCTGGTGATGGACACGCCGGACTTCGACAGCGTGTACCGCGACAACCGCGAGCGGGCCGAGGCGCTGCTCGTCACGGTGGACGTGCTGGTGTTCGTGGTGAGCCGGCAGACGTACCAGAACGCGGCGCTGGTGGACTTCCTGCGCGCGGCGGTGGGCCACGGCAAGCCGTACCTGCTCGTCTACAACGAGGCCACGCGCGAGGACGTGGCGCGCGGCCACCTGGACAAGCTGGCCCAGGACGTGGGCCACCCGCCGATGGCCCGCTACCTGGCGCCGCATCAGCCGGACGTGGAGGCGGGGCTGAAGCCGCTGGCCACGGAGGCGCTGGATGGACGGCCGCCGCTCGCCGCGCTGCTGGGACAGGCCGAGCACGCGCGCGAGCTGAAGGCGCGGGCGCTGGAGGCCTCGCTGTCGGATGCGCGCTCGGAGCTGGACGCGGTGGCGCAAGCGGCGACCCGCGCGGCCCGTGAGCCGGAGCGGCTGCGGCAGCGGCTGCGGCACGACCTGCGAGGCATTGGCGCGCAGGCGGCGCTGAAGGCCGTGCCCGCGGACGTGCTCGTGGACGCGTTCCGCGACGAGCTGGACGCGCGCAGCACCTTCCACCGCTTCGTGCGCCTGCCGTTCCGCGGGCTGGCCACGGCGCTCACGTTCGTGAGCCGCAAGGTGCGCGACTCCTTCACCGGCCCCCAGCCCCAGGAGGCGCTGCCCACGCAGGCGGTGGATGCGTCGCTGAAGGACGGGCTGCGCAGGCTGGTGGACGCCTTCGCGCCGGAGGTGGCCGCGTGGCGCGGTGACGCGGAGACCCAGGAGAAGCTGGCGCGGGCCTTCGGCCCCGCGATGCTCGGCCGCCTGGATGCGCCGCTGGACCTGGGCGCGCTGCACGCACACGCGGCGGACCGGGCGACGCTGTATGACTTCTGCCGCCAGCTGGTGGGCAGCGAGCTGCAGGGCGGCATGCGCGAGGAGCTGCTCCAGGCGCTCACCACCCTGGTGTACTCGGTGCCGTCCGGGGCGGCGGCGGTGGTGACGGTGGCCACCGGCGGCCTGGGCCATGACGCGGTGGTGTGGGCGGGGACGCTCCTCTCCACGCCGCTCCTGGAGCGCTTCGTGGACCTGCTGGGCGCCCAGGTGCGCGCGACGGTGACGCACAAGTGGGCGGACGCGCACGGGGCCACGCTGGCGCAGGCGCTGGAGACCCGGTTCTTCGCGGAGCTCCTGTCCCACCTCGACGCCCAGGCGGAGGGCTGGCTGCGCACCGCCTCCACCCTGGAGTCGGCGCGGCGGGCGGCGGAGCAGGCGGCGACCGCCTGACACGTCCCAGCCTCCGGGAGGGCGGCGAGACTTCGTGCCTCGCCGCCGCCGATGCGCCATGCTGGGTCCGCCATGACCGGTCCGGGCCCGGAAGCGGGTTCACCTCCCATCCTGTCGTTCCGTCACCTGCTGACCGAGTCCGTCAGTGCGTTCCTCGACGAGGCGGACATGACGTGTCCGCAGACGGCGGACGCCCTCAGCGAGCTGCTGGTGACGCTGTCGCGCTACCGCGAGGAGGGCGCGCTGCTGTTCCCCACCGCGTTCCTGGGGGACGACCTGGGCACGATGATGGAGCTGCTGGGCGGACATGATCCGATCCCCATCGGCGTGGGGCCGCGCAACCGCGCCACCATCCAGCGCGCGCTCAAGCAGTGCGCGCCCCTGGGCCAGGGGCGCTGGTGGGCGCTGTACCTGCTGCGTGAGCCGGCGGGCCTCTCCTACGGCATCTTCCGCACGGATCCGTTCCCCCTGGCGGAGACGCCCCTGGAGCGCCTGCGGCACGCGCCGGACCGGGGCGCGCGCGTGGTGGGCGTGTTGCAGCTCGCGGACAACATCATCGAGCTGCGCGGCTGTGGGGACCTGTGCCGGCACGTGTACCTGTCCGGCGCGCGTATCGATCTGGAGCCCCCCTCGGTGGTGCTGGACGCCCTGGCGAGCGCGGTGACCGAGCAGGTCCTGCCCTCCAGCCGTGAGCACGCGCGGGGCTTCTTCCGGCGGGTGCTCTTCGAGGTGATGCAGTCCTCGCACGGCACACTGGTGGCGGTGCTGCCCCGGGAGCGCGCGGGCTCGGCGCTGTTCGTGGACGGCATCCTGTTGCCCCGGCCCATGGACGTGGTGGCGCTGCTGGATCGTCACCACGCGACCCAGGACGACAGCGTGGCGTCGGCGGTGCGTGCGACCGCGCAGCTCCTGCGCGGCATGATGGCCACCGACGGCATCACCGTGCTGCGCGCGGATGGGTGCATCCTCGGGTACAACGTCTTCGTGCGTCACCCGGAGACCCTGACCCGGCAGCCGGGCTTCTACGGCGGGGCGCGGCGGCGGACGTACGAGGTGCTGTGCGCGGCCCTGGGCACCGAGCTCGCCGCGGCGTTCATCCGCTCGCAGGATGGGGACGTCGCCTGCCGTCGCGCGTGACGTTTCCGGCACGCGGATGGGTTCCGGTTTTGCGTGCTGTCCGGATTGCTTGCGGCCCAGAGGAATGGAGGACCCTGGAGGTCGCATGCGGCACGGGGTTTTGAGACGCGGGCGGAAGGTTGAGAACGTCAACCAGATCTGAAAGGCTGTGCGCGTTTTGCGCACTGCTCCCTTCTCCCTCCACGCGACCGCCGCGCTGTTCCTGCTCGCGATGTGCCTCGCGAGCACGTCCGTCGTCGCGCAGAAGCTGCCGGATGTGGTGGTGACGGGAGCCCCTGCGGCGCCCTCTCCCACTGAACCCGGTACAGGGATTTGCATGGCGTCCAACGTGTGGACGCGCCCTGCGGCGGAGTATCCGCAAAGTCAGTCGAACTACACCGAGAACCTGAACATCTACATGGAGGAGAACAGCGGGACGCGCATGACCTCCGTGCTGCGCTCCGCGTTCGATCTGTCGAACAACCTGAACGACGGTCGAATCCTGAGCTACGGCGACTTCGTCAACGAGGTCTCAGGCTGCTCCCAAGGTGGCTGCCCTTTCCACTACAACGATTCGACCACCCGGTTCGTCTCTCGCTTTCGCGGCTACCTGAACGTCATCCCGGACATGGTCGGACGGGTTCTGCACTTCGGATTCTACGCCGACGACGCGATCAGCCTCGTGCTGTTCGACAAGGCCAACAGACGCTACGACATCGTCATCCGTCCACCAGAGCTCGGCGCACCCACGCGACGTACCACCAACGCCGTCACTTTCACCCAATCCGGGCTCTACCCCATTGAGCTGCTCTACGCGCAGATCGTGGAGCACGCGGCACTGGAGTTCTCGGTGCTCGACGGAACGTTCGCGGACTACGACCGTCCCGCGAATCAAATTCCAGTCGTCCCGCTCAACACTGCTGGTTTCTCGCTGGTCCAGCCCACGCAGCTCTACCAGACGGAAACCGGCCGCCCGTCGTTCCCGGACAACCTGGATCAGTGCATCCAGTGCAACCGGCTGTTCGCGAACCAGCCCGGCAACGGCAGTTGCGGTCCGTCCTACTACTGCAACTCCGCTGCGCTCTGCGCGCCCTGTGACACGAACCTCCTGTGCGGCGACACGTGTTCTCCGTGCGGCCCCACCGCGCCCATCTGCGCCCAGGTCAGCGGCCAGTTCACCTGCGTCCAGTGCACCCAGAACAGCGACTGCGCCACCGGCCGCTGCGACACCACCACCCACGTCTGCACCGGCTGCGTCCGCGACTCCGACTGCGGCTCCGGCCAGGTCTGCGACGAGGAGAACTTCACCTGCGTCCAGTGCACCTCCGACGCGGAGTGCCCCGGCAGCCAAGTCTGCGACCTCACCGCCAACACCTGCGTCGAGTGCAACGACGACGCCCAATGCGACCGCGGCGAGTCGTGCTCCAACCACGTCTGCACGCCCTGCAACACCCAGGACGCCTGCGCCGGCAACTCCTGCAACTGCTGCCCCAAGGGCACCCAGTGCGCCGCGCCCACCCCCGGCGCTCCGCCCTCCTGCGTCGAGTGCACCACCGACAGCCAGTGCGCCAACGGCCAGCGCTGCGACACCCTGAACGGCGCCTGCGTCGACGCCATCCCGGAGTGCAACACCTCCGACCGCTGCGGCCCCGGCTGCTCCAAGTGCCCCGGCGAGCGCCCCTTCTGTCTCGACGGCGAGGTCTGCGTCCAGTGCCGCAACGACCTGGAGTGCGGCGACGGCCAGTTCTGCCTCAGCGGTGAATGCAGCTCCTGCACCACCGACAGGCGCTGCGGCCCGCGCTGTGACGCCTGCGACGGCGAGACCCCGTTCTGCCTCTCCGACGGCACCGTCCAGAACAGCGTGTGCGTGGGCTGCGTCAATGACTCCGACTGCGGCAGCGGCACCTGCGACCCCGCCACCCGCACCTGCTCCAACACCGGCGCGTGCGCCGTGACGTGCGCGGAGGGGCTCGTATGCGACGGCGCCGCGTGCGTCGAGTGCTTCGCCGACGCCCACTGCCCCTGCGGCGGCACCTGCGACCTCACCACCAACACCTGCCTCGAGTCCTGCTCCGACAGCGGCGACTGCCTGGGCGTCGAGTTCTGCTCCGCCCAGACCCAGCAGTGCGAACGCGGCCGCCGCAAGCCCGGCACCGAGCCCCAGGGCGGCGCCTTCTGCTGCGGCACCACCGCCGAGGACACCCCCGCCGGCAGCGCCGCCATGCTGGTCACCCTCGCCCTGGGCTTCCTCTTCCTGCGCTCCGCCCGCCGCGTCCGATGAAGCCCTCCCGCACGCCGCTCCTCCCGCTGCTGCTGGCGCTCGCGCTGTCCACCGCCGCCCACGCCGCGCCGGATCCGCGCTTCAACATCCAGGTCTTCCGCCCGTCCGGCGCGCCGCAGGACCTGGTGATGGTCACCCAGTCCCGGCCCCTGTCCCACCTGTCCGTCTCCGCCGGGCCCTACCTCAGCTACTCCATCAACCCGCTCTCGCTCGTCCCCAAGGACGGCGACCTGGGCTCCATCAGCCTCGTGGGCAACCGGCTCCAACTGGACGTCATGGCCACGGTGGGCCTCTTCGACTGGGCCGAAGTGGGCGTGGACATGCCGCTCGTGCTCCTCCAGGGCGGCCAGAACCTGGAGGTCATCGGCACCGAAGGGCCCGTGGAGAGCTTCGCCCTGGGCGACCTGCGGCTCATGGGCAAGGTGGCCATCCCCGGCCTGCGCCGCTCCGCGGAGGGCCACGGCTGGGGCGCCTCGCTCACGCTCAACGTCAGCTTCCCCACCGGCGTGCGGGAGGCCTTCGCCGGTGACGGCGAGCTCACCTGGGCGCCGGGCCTGGTGCTCGACTACCGCTTTGAGTCCGGCATCCTCCTCGCCTTCAACGGCGGCTTCTGGAAGCGGCCGGACATCATCTTCAACAACGTGGAGCTGGGGGACATGGCTCCGTTCGGCCTGGGCACGGAGGTGCCCCTCCTGCGCGGCAGCGGCATCACCGCGCTGGGCATGGTGAACGGCGCGTTCGGCCTCAAGAAGGCGCCGGGGCAGGAGCGGCAGATCCCCGCGGAGCTGCTCATCGGCCTGCGCTGGTACAGCTCGCTGGGCGTCACCTTCACCTTCGGCGGCGGCCTGGGCTGCGGCTGCTCGCTGGCGTCTCCGAACCTGAGCTTCTTCACGTCCATCCTCTGGGTGCCCGCCAAGACGCGCGAGTGGGAGGCCATCGAGCGCTTCAAGGAGCCACCCGAGCCGCCCCCGCCGCCCGTGGACCCCGACAACGACGGCGTCATCGGCGAGCGCGACCGCTGCCCCAACCTCGCGGGCCCGGTGGAGAACGGCGGCTGCCCGGACACCGACGCGGACTCCGACGGCGTGGTGGACCGCATCGACAAGTGCCCGGACGTCCCGCAGGGCAAGCGCGGCCGCGACGGCTGCCCGCTCGCGCGCACGTCGGGGAACAAGATCGTCATCCTGGAGCAGGTGAACTTCGCCACCGACCAGGACGTCATCCTCTCCGAGTCCTTCCCCGTGCTGGAGGAGGTCGCGCGGGTGATGCAGGAGAACCCGCGGATGGACCGCATCCTCATCGAGGGCCACACCGACTCGCGCGCCAGCGACCAGTACAACCTGGACCTGTCCAGGCGCCGCGCCGCCAGCGTGAAGCGCTTCCTCATCGAGACAGGTGTCGCCGCGGAGCGCGTGTGCTCGCAGGGCTTCGGGCGCAGCATGCCCCTGGCCGACAACGCCACGGAGGAGGGCATGGCCCTCAACCGCCGCGTCGAGTTCACCATCCAGCCGCCGAGCGACGGGCCGCGCCCGCCCTGCCCGGATGACGCGGGGGCCGCGCCCAAGAAGAAGGGCGGCAAGCGCCCCGCCCCGCCCGCGAAGAGGCCGTAGGGACTCCGTGGCCCGCCGCGCCAGGGCGGGCCCGCGCCGGAGCGGCGGACCTACTCGACGATGAAGTCCGCGGCGGTGCGGCGACGGCCGGCCACCACCGACACCACCGCGCGCCCCGGGCCCACGGCCGTCACGCGGCCCTCGGGCGACACCGTCACCACGGCGCTGTTCGAGCTGAACCACTCCAGCGGCACCTGCTCCAGCGCCACGCCGTTGCGGTTGTACGCGCGCGCCTGGACCATCACCGACTGGCCCTTCTTCTTGAAGGTGTACGAGGTGAGGTTCAGCCCCAGGCGCGCGAAGTCCGGCGGCACCACCTGCACGGCGATGGCGCGGCTCAGGTGCCCCAGCGTCGCGGTGATGGTGGCCACGCCGGCCGACGCGGCGATGAGCTCGCCGTTCTCCACGCGCGCCACGGCCTCGTTGGTGGAGCGGAAGGCGGGCGCCGCGTCCGCGATGACGTGGCCCGCCTCGTTGCGCGCCACCACGCGCAGCTTGATGGTGCGCCCCACCTCCACGAAGTCCGCCCCCGGCGCGCGCACGTCCAGCGACGCGAGGATGGTGAGGTCCAGCGGCAGCGCCGCCTTCGCCCGCCCCCCCTGCACCCCGATGATGGTCTTCCCGGACCTGCGCACCACCACCGTGCCGTCCTCCATCACGGAGGCCACCTCCGGCGCGGAGCTGGTCCAGCGCAGGCGCGCGTCCATCATCTTGCGCCCGTCCGCGTCCAGCACCGTGTAGCCGAGCGGCAGGTTCTGTCCCTGCGTGCGCAGGTAGCGCAGCTCGGGCGGCTCCAGGGTGATGGTGGAGGGCGACGGTCCGCACGCGCCCAGCACAGCCAGCGCGAGGAGGCCCATGAGGGAAATGGAGAAGGAACGTGACGTCTTCACGAAGGCAGGCACGGGAGCGGGTGGGGAGCGGCCAAGTCTACCGGCGGACCCACTGGAGGGCGTGAAAACCGTGCGCGCCCGCGCCAAAGTCCGCGCGCCTGCACGCCTGCTGACGCATTTCCCGCACTTTCAGCGGCGGGGGGCCCGGGCCTCCATCGTCCCCAGCACCTGCGCGGCCAGGGCCTCCCCCTCCCGCCAGCCCGCCACCCGGGCGCGCTCCCTCGCCTGCTCCAGCCGCTCGCGCGCCTCCGGCG
>JAFADT010000823.1 GCA_023424585.1 Pseudomonadota bacterium | reverse complement strand
GCCTTGGAGTACACCTCCGACAGCGGCGTCTTCGCCGGAACGTCGCCCCGGCCCTTCCACGCGTTGCGGAGGGGCTTCCCACCAGCCATGCCCCAGACGAAGGTGGAGAAGTCCTCGCCCGCCTCCTGCATCTTCAAATACGCGCGCGCGTTGCCGATGGTCGCCTCAATCTTCGCGCGCGCCCGGACGATGCCCTCGTCCGCCATCAGGCGCGTGACGTCCTTCTCCGTGAAGCGCGCCACCACCTTCGGGTCGAAGCCCTTGAACGCCTTCCGGAAGGCCTCGCGCTTGCGCAGGATGACGATCCACGCGAGCCCCGCCTGGAAGCCCTCCAGCATCAACATCTCCCAGAGCGCGCGGCTGTCGCGCACGGGCACGCCCCACTCCTCGTCGTGGTAGGTCTGGTACAGCGGATCCGTCCCCACCCACACGCAACGCTGTTGCATCCGCGCTCCTCGTTGGTTCGCGGCAGGGCTACCACGGAGACTGAACAGGCGGCCAGTCCCGCCGGCTGCCTTTTTCAGCGCGGACGGGTCAGCAGCGCGAACAGCCCGTCGCTCCACCACCGGCCGCGAAGCCCGGGCAGGAAGCGCTGCCAGTACACGCCGCTGCGCGGAATCCGCCCGGGCAGCGGGTAGTCGAAGTCGATGGACTGGAACCCCGCCTCCACGGCCATGCGCCGCGCGTCCAGCTCCGTGATGGGGGTGATGTGTCCGGAGTCCCGGTAGTCCTGCTCGCAGAACGCGGGGAAGTAGCCCCGGACCAGGAAGGACAGCCGCGCCGTCAGGCTGTCGTTGTTGGGCGTGGTGAAGAAGAGGTGCCCGCCGGGCTTGAGCACGCGGAAGGCCTCCTTCACGAAGTGCCGCGGGTTGGCCAGGTGCTCCAGCACTTCAATGGCGAACACCCAGTCCACCGACGCGTCACCCCATGGGAGCGCGTCCCGCGACACGTCCCGCAGCTGGAACTCCACCCCCGGCAGGCGGCTGGCGCCCGCGTCGTGGATGTCCGTGCTGAGGATGCGCTCGACGGCCGGGTTCTGTTGCAGCCGGCGGATCCACCCGCCGCTGCCCGAGCCCACGTCGAGCACCACGCCGAAGGCCCGCTGCCCCGCCACGCTCCAGGCCGCGTCCCGCAGCGGCTCCGGGGACAGCCCCTCCTGACGCTGCGCGTAGGCGGCGGCGTCATGGCCCAGCGGTCCCGCGTTGCCCTTCACACCGGATTCCATGCGCGGGAGTCTACCCCCGGGCCCTGGCGTTGCGCAGTGGAAGGGTGCTCCGCCCTCCGCGCGAGTCGCTATCATCCGCGCGCCAGTCGCTACCGGGAGGCACGCCATGGGACAGGAAGTGGATGTCATCGTCGTGGGCGGAGGGCTCGCGGGCCTCGTGGCCGCGACGGAGCTCGCGGACGCGGGCAGGCGCGTCGCCGTGGTGGACCAGGAGGGGCCGCAGAACCTGGGCGGCCAGGCGTTCTGGTCGTTCGGCGGCCTGTTCCTCGTGGACTCGCCCGAGCAGCGGCGCATGGGCATCAAGGACTCCCACGCGCTCGCGCTGGAGGACTGGATGGGCACCGCGGCCTTCGACCGCGAGGAGGACCACTGGCCGCGCAAGTGGGCGGAGGCCTTCGTCGCCTTCGCCGCGGGCGAGATGCGCCCCTGGCTGGTCCAGCAGGGCATGAGCTGGTTCCCCGTGGTGGGCTGGGCGGAGCGCGGCGGCCACGGCGCCGTGGGCCACGGCAACTCCGTCCCCCGCTTCCACGTCACCTGGGGCACCGGCCCCGGCGTGCTGGAGCCCTTCGTGCGCCGGGCCAGGGCCGCGGAGGCGAAGGGCACCCTCACCTTCCACTTCCGCCACCGCGTGGACGAGCTGCTCACGCAGGACGGCGCGGTGGTGGGCGTGCGCGGCAAGGTGCTGGAGCCCACGGAGGTCCCTCGCGGCGTCAGCAGCTCGCGCGTGACGACGGGTGACTTCGAGCTGCGCGCGGGCGCGGTCATCGTCACGTCCGGCGGCATCGGCGGCAACCACGAGCTCGTGCGCAAGGCGTGGCCCCAGCGCATGGGCCCCGCGCCGAAGTTCATGGTCCAGGGCGTGCCCGACCACGTGGACGGCCGGATGATCGCCATCACGGAGGCCGCGGGCGGGCGCCTCATCAACCGCGACCGCATGTGGCACTACACGGAGGGCCTGCGGAACTGGAACCCCATCTGGCCCCGGCACGGCATCCGCATCCTGCCGGGCCCCAGTTCCCTCTGGCTGGACGCCACCGGCAAGCGCCTGCCGCCGCCGCTGTTCCCCGGCTTCGACACGCTGGGCACGCTGGAATACATCCTCAAGACGGGCCACGAGCACACCTGGTTCATCCTCAACCAGTGGATCATCAAGAAGGAGTTCGCGCTCTCCGGCTCCGAGCAGAACCCGGACCTCACCGGCAAGGACTGGCTGGGCGTGCTCAACCGCGCCGTGGGCAAGAAGGCCATGGGCCCGGTGGAGGCCTTCAAGGAGAAGGGCGAGGACTTCGTCGTCTCCGACAACCTGCGCGACCTGGTCGCCGGGATGAACGCGAAGACGAAGACCCCGCTGCTGGACTTCGCCACGGTGGAGCGCGAGGTGAAGGCCCGCGACCTCCAGATGGACAACCCCTTCAGCAAGGACCTGCAGCTCGCCGCCATCCGGCAGGCGCGCAACTACCGGGGCGACAAGCTGGTGCGGACCGCGAAGCCGCACCGCCTCCTGGACCCGAACGCGGGGCCGCTCATCGGCGTGAAGCTGAACATCCTCACGCGCAAGACGCTGGGCGGCTTCGAGACCGACCTCCAGGGCCGCGTCTTCAACGCCCGGGGGCAGACCATCCCGGGGCTCTACGCGGCAGGCGAGGTGGCCGGCTTCGGAGGCGGCGGCGTCCACGGCTACCGCGCCCTGGAAGGGACGTTCCTGGGGGGCTGCATCTTCTCCGGCCGCGCCGCGGGCCGGGCCGCCGCGGGGAATGTGTAGACACGGGCGGTGACGGGCAGGGGCGCGGAGGGCCCCTGCGCCTCCCAGGCGGCGTCAGGCGGCGGCCTGGAAGGGCCACGGCGTGGGCCGCGCCCCGGCCGCCCAGTTGTCGTGCCGGCCGTCCCAGTAGCTGAAGGTGAGCAGCGACGGGTCCACGTCATCCAGCGTGTTGACGTAGATGGAGACGAACTTCCCACCCAGCTCCGGGACGTCGCCGTCGCCGAAGCACACGACGCCGCAGCACCCGCAAAAGCTGCGGGTGTTGGGGCTGCCGTCGCGCCCGTACTTCTTGATGGCGTCCTGCCCCTTCAGGAGCCGGAAGGCGTCCGGCTTCATCCCCACGCCGCCGCCATAGCCGTACTTCATGCAGATGGTGCAGTTGCAGCGGCTCACGCCGGCCAGGTCCACGGTGGCCTCGTAGCGCACGGCGCCACACAGGCAGCCGCCCGCGTAGGTGTGCAGGCCGCGCAGGGGAGGGGTCTTCGAAAGGTCGCTCTGGGTCATGGCGGAGGCTCCGGTGCCGCGTTGAGGGAACGCACCCAATGTCGCCCCGGCTCGTGACAGCCTTCTGTCAGGTTTGTCGCCCCCGCTTCCACGCGCGTACCCGCGGCGCACCGAGGGCCCTTCGCCACCCGCTTGCTTGTCAGGGCTGAGATTCCGCCGCCGTCGCTGGTGGCGAAAGGAGCGGTCCCGATGCGCCAGGCGACGAAGCAGGCCCCGATGAACCTCAAGCACCTGAATCCTTCCGGTCACGGCATCGACGCGGCCTCGCGTCCCAGCCCGGTGACCGCTCCTTCCACGTGCCGCTGGCGGGGCTTCGCGTCCCTTCGCCTTGCCTCGCCCGGCGCCTGAAGGCGCCCTGCCCCGTCCCTGACGCGGCATGGCCCTGGAGGCCGGGCTCCCGAACACGGGGACCCGGCCTTCTTCACGTCCGGACTCCCGCGTCCCTTCCGCTTCCCATCACCCATAGGCCGCGCACCGGGTGCCGCCTGGACTCCAAATCCGGGCGAGCAGGGTTCGACTCCCTGGCGGCCTGTCCCGCCCGAAAGGCCCCCTGTCATGGAAACGCTGGTGTTGAGCCAGTCCTATGAGCCTGTCGCACGCATCCCCTGGCAACGCGCCGTCATGCTGCTGGTCCAGGGCAAGGTGGAGGTCGTCGAGGAGTACGAGGACCGGGTCATCCGCTCGGTGACGGTGGAGCTGCGCATGCCGTCCGTCATCCGCTTCGTGCGCGCCCTCTGGAAGGGCCCGCGCGGCGTGCGCTTCAGCCGCGAGAACGTCTACCAGCGCGACCAGTGCCGCTGCCAGTACTGCGGCCGCAAGGTGACGCGCCCGGAGGCCACGTACGATCACGTGGTGCCGCGCGCGCAGGGCGGCCGCACGAGCTGGGACAACATCGTCATCGCCTGCGTGCCCTGCAACCAGAAGAAGGGCAACCGCACCCCGGCCCAGGCGCGGATGACGCTGCGCACCGTGCCCGCGAAGCCGAAGCGGCTGCCGGACGCGCTGGTCGTGTCGTTCCTCATGGAGAAGGGCCTGCCCCTGTCCTGGCGCAAGTTCCTGAGGGACGTGGCCTACTGGCACACGGAGCTGGAAGCGTAGGGTCCCGACCCACGGGATGGGCCGGGACTTCGCTTCCGCGCCGCAACGGTTAGAGTGCCGCACGTCGAGGGGGCGTTCCGGACCACACCATGGCGACGAGGAAGAACGAAGACCAGGAGCGGCTCATCGACCGCGACCTCACCGCGATGGCGCGAGAGGGCAAGCTGCCGGCCGCCCACGGCGTGGACACCGCCGTGACGGAGGTGCTGGGGCTGCTGGCGCGCGGGGGCAAGCACCCGCTGCTGGCGGGTGAGCCCGGCGTGGGCAAGAGCGCGCTCGTGCAGGAGGTGGCCCGCCGCATCGCCGAGGGGCGCGTGGACGGGGAGCTGGCCCAGGCGCGGCTCGTGGAGGTGTCCGGCGCGAACATCCTGGCGCGCAGCACCCAGCGCCAGGCGGCCGAGTCCTTCGAGGAGCTGCTCACCCACCTGGGCCGCCACCCCTACCCCATCGTCTACATCCGCGACCTGCCGGTGGCCCTGGGAGGTCCCCTGGCCCCCGTGGCCGTGCGCGCGCTGCGCACCGGCGGCCTGCGCTTCATCTTCGAAACGGAGCCCAAGCGCGTGCAGGAGCTGCTGCGCGCCGACGAGGCCCTCGCCGAGCGGCTCCACCTGCTGCCCCTGACCGAGCCGCCGCTGGAGAAGGCGCGCTGGATCGTCGGCCGCGTGGCGGAGGAGCTGGAGCGCGAGCTGCGGCTGCCCATCGACCCGGCCGCGTGCGACCTGGCGCTGCGCCTGTCCGCGAAGTTCCTCCTGGCGCAGCACATGCCGCGCAAGGCCATCGAGCTGCTCAAGGAGACCGCCGCCGAGGCCGCGGGCATGGCGCGCGACCACGTGGGACCGGAGGACGTGCTCACCCGCTTCTGCGCGGCCACACGCCTGCCCCGCTTCGTCGTGGACGACGCGATGCCGCTGGACCTGGAGGAGACGGAGCGCTTCTTCGGGGAGCGGCTGCTCGGCCAGACGGACGCGGTGGGCGCGGTGCTGCGCTCGGTGGCGCTGCTCAAGGCGGGGCTCAACGACCCGCGCCGCCCACTGGGCGTGTTCCTCTTCGCCGGGCCCACGGGCGTGGGTAAGACGCAGCTGGCGAAGCTGCTGGCGGAGTACCTCTTCGGCTCCGCCGACAGGCTGGTGCGCCTCAACATGGCGGACTACCCCAACGACGGCGACGAGAGCGTCCCCTTCGGCGCGTCGTGGGCGCCCGCGCTGGAGACGCGGCGCGGGGAGCTGTCCGCGCTGCTCGACGGCAAGGTGTTCACCGTGCTGCTCCTGGACGAGTTCGAGAAGGCCGCGCGCAGCGTGCACGACCGCTTCCTCCAGCTGTTCGACGAGGGCACCTTCGTCAACGGCGCGGGCGAGGCGGTGTCGTGCAACAACACGCTCATCGTGGCCACGTCCAACGTGGGCTCGGAGGTGTACCGCGAGGCGGGCCTGGGCTTCGCCGCGCACAAGCGCGCCGAGGAGCAGGTGTCGGAGGTGGACCGCCGCATCGCGGAGGCCTTCCGCCCGGAGTTCCTCAACCGCTTCGACGCCATCTGCCACTTCCGGCCGCTGTCGCGCGTGGACATCCGCAAGATCGCCCAGCGCGAGGTGGGCCGCGTGCTGGAGCGCGAGGGCATCCGCGCCCGCGCCCTGGACGTGGAGGTGACGCCGGAGGTGGTGGACCGGCTGGTGGAGCGCGGCTATTCGCCGCAGTTTGGCGCGCGCTACCTCCAGCGTGAAATCGAGAAGACGCTCACCGCGGCGCTCGCGGTGGAGATCGCCCGCAGGCCGCTGCCGCCGGGCACGCCCGTGCGCGTGGAGGCCCGGCCCGGGGGCCGCGTGGTGGCGGTCGCGGAGCCCGTCCCACCGCCTCGGGAGGTGACGGCGCAGCTGCTGTTGCCCACGCCGAAGGCCGCGGCGGTGAAGCGCCGGCTGGACCGCAAGTCGCTGCTGATTGAAATGGACCGGCTGGTGGGCCGCGCCCGCGCGCTCGCGGAGTCCGCGGGGCGGACGGAGCTGGAGGAGCGCCGCGCCGCGCTGCTCGCGGAGACGCAGGCGCCCAACCTCTGGGACGACCCGCTGCGCGCGGCGGAGGTCCTCCGCGCGTTCCGCACGGTGGAGGCGCAGCTGGGCGAGCTGGACCGCCTGGAGGCCGCGTGCCTCTTCGGGCGCCGGCTGGTGCGCGAGGCGAAGAACGAGGTGCAGTTGGGCTCCGCCGCGAAGCAGGTGGAGGAGGTGGCGCGCGAGGTCCAGATGGCGGAGGCGCTGAGGGCCTCGGGGGCCACGCCGCTGGACAACGAGGCGCTGGTGGACATCTGCGCCAGCGACGCGTCGGAGCAGCAGGACGTGTGGGTGCAGGAGCTGGCCACCATGTACCTGGGCTGGGCGCAGCGCCGGGGCTACGAGGCCACCGCCGTCGCGGAGGCGGAGGAGCCCGCGCGCGTGGTGGTGCGCATCGCCGGGCCAGGGGCCTATGGCTTCCTCGCGGGAGAGGCGGGGCTGCACCGCCGCCTGGAGGACGAGAAGCGCCAGCGCGCGTACGTGCGCGTGCACCGGGGCGGCCCGATGGAGGAGCTGGAGCGGGAGCTGCTGGTGCTGGAGGGCCGGCCCGTGAAGAGCCGCGAGGGCGAGTACCTCCAGCGCGTGCGCACCGAAGTTACCGCGAAGGACGAGGCCACGGGCCGCGTGCTCACGCTCATCGGCGCCGGAGAGCTGGACGAGCTCAAGGGCATCGCCGCGCGCGTCGTCGCCGGCCAGGGCGCCAGCACGGACGAGGCCCGCCGCTACTTCCTGGGCCGAGGGGCGCGCGTGGAGGATCCGCGCACGGGCGCTGGCACTCCGCGCGTGAAGGACGTGATGCGAGGCGAACTGGACGTGTTCATCGCCGCGTGGATCTCCCGTCCGCCTCCGGACTCCAGCACGCCGCTCAACTGACGGGGCGACGCGGAGCGCGTCACGGCTTCAGCGCGAGGTGGAAGGCTTCGGCCCCACCGGACGCATTCGCGCAGCGCGCAGGCGCGCTCAGGGCAGGTACCCCTGGGCGACGCCCAGGCGCATGGCCTCCGCGAGCACGTCCAGGCCCTGCGCGGTGTTGAGGCGCGAGTGGGACGTGGCGCCGCTGACCACCTGCACCGCGCCACCCAGCACGAAGGGCAGGGGCCGGCGCCCCAGCCGCAAGAGCCGCTCGTCGTAGAACGCGGCCGGGGCCTGCTCGCGCACCAGCCGCGCCAGGGTCACCATGTTCGCGGTGCGCGACGGCTGCATCGCGGGGCCCAGGCACGAAAAGTCGAGCCCGATTTCCGGAAGCACGGCGCCCCGGCCACCGCGGTCGAAGACAAAGACGACCTGCGAGGTCTCCTCCTGGGAGCCGCGCACGCTCTTCTCCGTCGTCTTCGTCAGCTTCAGGCCGCCCGTGACGAGAGCCGTGCCCAGGGCCACCTTGGTCGTCTTCTCCGTGTGCTCGCTCTGGGTGCGCAGGGACGACGCGCCCCGGAGGATGACCGCCACGTCCTCCCAGGCCATGGAGAGCGGCGCGCCCGCGCGAGGCGTGAACGTCACCTGCGCGGTGCCGAACGTCACGGTGCGCGCCGTGACGCGGTCGGCCACCTCCGATTCATCGATGGCGAGCACCGCGAGCCCCGCGCCCTGGAGGGTCTTCACCAGGGCCTCCGCCGCGTCGGGCGCCAGGCGCGCGAGCAGGGCGGGAGGCTCCGGGGCCAGCCGCATGCGGGCCTCCGCCGGAGCCATGCCCGCCGCCGCGGCGAGCACCTGAGCAGCCTCCGGAACTTCACCGGCCGGACGAACGAGCGCGACGATCTTCATGGCGTTTCCCACCCCTGGCACCGAGCGTCGCCATCCTCGCGCGAAAGCAGGGTGGCGCGCATCCGAACTCCGGCGTGGCGGCGACATTCCCCGGGCAGTGGACAAACGCTCAGTCAAGCAGGTGCGGGTTGCGCAACAGCAGCACTCCGGCCTGCACGGTGGCGGTGTAGCCATTGAGCTTGCCGGTGCGGACCAGCTCGCTCACGTCACGCACGCCGCTCTCCGCGAGGACGCGATCCACCAGGTCCTCACCCTGGTTGTACGCCGCGAGCGCGAGCCGCCAGTCGCCATAGCGCTCATACAGTGCCTGGAAGAGGGCCGCGGCGGCCTCCGTCTCCCGCGCCACGTCCAGCCGCTCGTCGCGCCCCGCCTCCACCTTCAAGCCGTAGCGACGCGCCGTCTCCGGGATGAACATCCACACCCCGGCGCCTCGCGGCCCCGGCGCCATCGACGGCTCGCGGGACGCCTCGGGCAGGTTGCTCACCGCCGACTCCACCATCGCCACCGCGAGCAGCCCCTCCGGCAGCGAGCGCGAGCGCAGCGTGCCCGTCATCGCCTCGCGGTGCGCCTGGAGGTTCGCCAGCGCCTTGCGCATGAAGTCGCGGCCCTTCGGCGTGGTGACGAACGTGTTGAGCTGTTCCACCACGGCGGCGTCCACCACCACCGGCAGGTCGCCGTCCTTCTGGCCCGCCTCCGCCAGCGCGCGCGCCTCCGTCAGCGACACCGCGCGCCCCCGCACCGCGCCCTGCGCCCACAACGCCAGCGGCGCGAGCACCAACGCCAGCGACAACGACAGACCCAGGGTGCGCACGGAGCTGCGGGGGCGGGACTCGAACAACATGTGGATCCTCCTGACTGTGGGATGGGACATGCCGGTGACACCGGCGGGAAGGGAGCCCGGGACGCGCAGCGACGCCTGCAACAGGCAGCGCGCATACGCCTCCGCGGACACGTGCTTCACCGTGACGAGCGCCTCGTCACAGGCGAACTCCTGACGCTCCGCCAACCACCGCGAGAACGCCCGCGCGAACGGATTCCAGAAGAAGGCGCTGTCGAACCCCAGCCGCGCGTACGCGAGCACCGTGTCCCGCTGCCGGTGGTGTTGCAGCTCGTGCCGCACCGTGAGCCGGAGCGACTCCGCGTCCTCCACCACGTCGGCGGGCACCACCACCCACGCGCCGCCACGGGGGAACCACACGGAGAACGCCCCCTCCGCCGCCTCTCCCAGCACCACGCGCACCTGGCCCACGCGGCGAAGGACGGGCAGCGCCTCCAGCTTCCGCCGCAAGCGCGCGTACCGCCGCAGCTCCCACGACAGGAAGCCCAACGCCCCCACCCCCCCC
>JAFADT010000788.1 GCA_023424585.1 Pseudomonadota bacterium | reverse complement strand
GCCCCTGGCCCCACTGCGCCGCGCGCGAGTCCCGCGACGCCCTGGCGAGCGCGAACGATGCCGCCGCCACGCCCCACTGCCGGGACTCGGTGGCGGCTTCGCCCCGGGCCTCGTGGAGGCCGGCGCGCAGGTCCCGCTCGCTCGCGGCGGCCGGCATGCCGCCACCGGAGGACCGGTGCGCCGAACAGGAAGCAAGCAACAGCGCGAGGCACCACCACCGCATGGGGCTCCCTCCGGAGACAGGGCACGGCTTGCCTGGGCGCGGAGCGTCCGCACCTTTGGGCCAGGACCGTAACCCGAATGGGAGGACGCCATGCCCGACAAGGCGACCGTTGACCGAGCGAAGCAGGACCTGCGCGAAGGAAAGAGCCCCAGCACCGCGGCGGGTGAGTTCGTGCACGAGGAGCTGGAGCACATCCGCGAAGGCGCGCACGGCGCACGCTCTTCGAAGCAGGCCATCGCCATCGGCCTGTCGAAGGCGCGCCGCGCGGGCGTGCCGCTGAAGCCACCCACGAAGGAGCAGACCTCCGCGCGCACCCGGCGCTCCGCGAAGCAGGACCTGGAGGTGGGCCAGCAGGAGCGCGAGCCCCGGGCGCCCTCGAAGAAGCGGGGCAAGGCCATCGAGGGGGTGCTCCAGCGCGAAGGCCGTCAGGCGGCGTCCAAGAAGGCCCTGTCCGCCCAGGCGAAGAGCGCCTCCCGCGGGCGCAAGACCACCGCCCGCAAGACGGCCGCCCGCAGAGCGGCGGCGACCCGCAAGGCGACCCGCGGGCCCCGGAGGTAGCCGAGATGCCCACCCGGACGAAGAAGCCGCACGGCCCCACGCCCTCTCGCAAGCGCACGCCCCCCGCCTCCCGCGGCGCGACGAAGCGCCCCGCGGCGAAGCGCCGCTACTGGTCCCGGTCGGTCACGGAGCACAGTGACGCGATGACGCTGGAGGACCAGGTCTTCAAGCGTTCACCGAAGGAGATCGCCCGCTCGGTGAAGCGCTCCGCGGAGCGGAGTCACCGGCGCAAGGCGTCGCCGTTCCAGTCCGCCATGTCGATGCTGTCGTTCTACGGCAACCGCGCGGGCCGGAACCTGCCTGCGTCCCGCAAGCGGGCGCTCCAGGAGGCCAAGGAGGAGCTGCGCAAGCTGTATCATCGCCCCTCCCGGGCCCCCTGAGCCCGTCGCCGCTACAGGCCCGTCGGATAGGTCTCCGGGGCCTCGCCCCGCTCCCATCCGGCGGTGCGCTCCAGCGGCTCGAGCGCACGCGTCTCATCGATGTGCAGCAGGGCGTCGAACTGCTCCGGCAGTCGGGTGTGGAAGTAGTGGCTCCGGCGCTCCGTCTCGGGCCGGTAGATGACGCCGATGGCCCGCTGCAGGCGCCGCTCGCGGAGCGCTCCAGCGGCCTCGCCCAACTCGCGGAGGTCCAGCAGGAAGCCCGGCAGCCGGACCTGATGGAAGAGGGACTCGCAGCTGCCCGCCAGGCCGTGACGGACCCGCTTGCGCTCGGCGGCGCCGCCCCAGTTGGAGGCCGCGGTGACGGTGCCCTGGTACGTGCTGAAGCCGATGAGCCGCGTCGCGCCCGGGTGCCGCTGGCGCGTCAGCTGTCCCAGGTTCACCTCGCCCGAGGCCCCCATCTCCGTCGCGCGCGCATCCCCGACGTGCGAGTTGTGGGCCCAGACCACGACCCGCGCGACGCTCGCGCGCCGCGTCAGGAAGCCCATCAGCGCGTCCAGCGTGTCCGCCATGTGCGTGTCGCGCAGGTTCCAGGACGAGACACGCCCCTGGAACATGGACCGGTAGTACTCCTCGGCGTTCTGGACGACCCGCGCGTTCTGCTCCGCCTCGAACTGCGCGTCCTCCGCCATGGGCCCGTCGCGGTGCAGCAGGGCCTCGCGCTCCCGCTGGAGGTCCCGGAGCTGGGCGACGACCTGCCGCTCGCAGTCCGGCGACAGCCCCAGCGAGGTCGCGTGGCCGTAGTCCTGCGGGTCCTCCCCGAAGTGCTCGAAGCACGCGTAGCGGTGGCGGGCGCGCTTCGCGGCCTCCGGGTCCGCGCGGTCCAGGTACTTCAGCACCGCGCCCATGGAGGCGTGGAGGCTGTAGAGGTCCAGGCCGTAGAACCCGACCTTCCCTCGCGCGGTGTGGCGGTCGTTGTGCGTCCTCAGCCAGCCCGCGAAGTCGAGCACGTCCGCGTTGCGCCACATCCAGGCGGGGAAGCGCTGGAAGTCGGAGAGCGCCTCCGCGGCGTCCGCGTCGGGCCCCATGGCGCGCACGTAGCGGTTGATGCGGTACGCGTCCGGCCAGTCCGCCTCCACGGCGACGGCGTTGAAGCCCTTCTCCACGATGAGGCGGCGCGTCAAGAGCGCGCGCAGCCGGTAGAACTCATGCGTGCCGTGGGTCGCCTCGCCGATGAGCACGCACCGCGCGTCACCCACCCGGTCCATCAGGGGGTCGAGGTCCGCCTGAGTCCCCTGGAGCGGCCGCACCGACTCCGTGAGGGCTCGCACCAGCAATCCGTCGTCTCGGCCCGCCATGGCGTCTCCTCCCCTTGTCTTCAAGGGTTGGGTCGCGCACGGGTTGACGGAAGGCAGCAGACAGCCGGGCAGCGCCCCGCCCTCCCGGGGCCTCTCAGCTTCGCAGAATCAAGCAACTCCCAGCCGGGGTCCGTCGATAACCTTCGCAAAGGAATCTTCATGACCCAGATCAAATCCCCCACGGGCATCGTCTCGTCGCTCCAGACCGCCCTGAAGACCGCCAGCACGAGCGGCAAGGCAGTGGGCGCCCCGGCCCTCAAGAAGGCGCTCCAGGGCACGGACGCGAGCCAGCTGAGCCCCCAGCAGAAGACCGAGGTG
>JAFADT010000747.1 GCA_023424585.1 Pseudomonadota bacterium | reverse complement strand
GTCTCCGGGGCCGCGCGCGACCGCGCCCCGCGCGCCCACGCCGGCCGCGTCCATTCCTCCGCGCCTGCCCACGCCGCCCGCGCGCGCCAGCGATTGGATGCAGGACTTCATCGACTCGCACGGCAAGCCGGGCGGCGCGAAGCCGCGCCTCACGCACCTGTCCTCGAAGCCCGCGCCACGGCCGGCCCCCGCGCCACGGCCGGCCTCCCGTGCGTCATGGCAGGCGGACTTCGCTCCGGCCGCGCCCGCCCGTCCGGCCTCCAGGCAGCAGGAGGAGGCGCCCGCCCCGCCCGGCGAGAGGCCGGACTGGATGCGCGACTTCGAGGACTGACCCCGCCCGTTTGCGGTGCCCGCGCGCCGGGCGCTAGCGTTTTCACCCTCCAGAAAGGCAGCCATGGGACACGAGAAGCCGATCGAGCCATTTTCCGACCTGCACCGCGAAGGGGACCGCGTGCGCGCGGTGCTGCTGCACGACCCCACGGTGGAGGGCCTGGACATGGCCATCTACATGGACGCGTCCGGCAGCATGAAGGAGGAGTACGCCTACACGACGCCGAAGCGCTCCTTCCTGGAGTGGCTGCGCGGCGCGCCGCTGAAGGAGGCCTCCAACCAGGTGGAGCCGCAGGTGCGGTGGATGCTGGAGTACCTGGCCACCAAGGACCGCAACGGCCTGCTGCGCGTGGCCTACTGGGCCTGTGGCACCAACGGCCGCCAGGTGGAGCCCGTGGGGGAGCTCAAGGGCACCGACGTGAAGCAGTACCAGTTCCCCGGTGCCAAGCAGCTGGGCGGCTACACGTACCTGGAGCCCGCGCTGCGCGACTACGTGAGGTACCTGGAGGAGCAGGTGAAGGTGGGCGCCAGGCGGGGCTGCGCCATCATCGTCACCGACGGTCGCCTCCACGACGCGGAGGTGGTGGAGAAGTACTCCGCGGAGATCGCCCGGCGGATCGCCGCCGGCCGCCTGCCGCGCATCAACTTCGTGCTGGTGGGCGTGGGCGACGACATCGACGAGGAGCAACTGGAGCACATCGCCCACGCGGAGTACCCGGGCGTGGGGCACCTCTGGTGCCACCGCATCGCGAAGGAGATCACCCAGGTCGCGGAGCTGGTCGCCGTGCTGGTGGACGAGACCATGACGGTCGCCGCCGGCGGCACCATCTACGACGACCAGGGCCGGGTGCTGAAGACCTATGAGGGCCGCCTGCCCGCGGTGCTGGAGTTCGAGGTGCCGGAGGAGGCCAGGAGCTTCACGCTGGAGGTGAACGGCCAGCGCTACACCCAGCCGCTCCCCGACGAAGACCACGACGAGGACGAGGACCACCACTGATGGCCGGCCACGAAGTCATCAAGCGCCCCTTCTCCGACATCCACCGGATGGGCAACAAGGTCGTCGCGACGCTGTTGCACGACCCCACCGTGGAGGGCCTGGACGTGGCCCTCTACATGGACGGCTCCGCGAGCATGGAGAACGCGTACGGGCCGCGCGGCATCCTGGCGAAGCTCGCCCCGGTGAAGAACCAGGTCGAGCCGCAGATGCAGTGGATGCTGGAGTACCTGGCCAACAAGGACCGGGACGGCAAGGTGCGCGTCACCTACTGGGCCTGCGGCGACGGCACCCAGTTGGAGATGGTGGGCGACCTCACGGGCCCGCAGGCCAAGGGCTACCGCTTCCCCGGGCCGAGGTCCTACGGCAAGGCCACGGTGATGCTGCCGGTGCTGCGCGACTTCGTGGCGCACATCAAGCAGCAGGTGGGCGAAGGCGCCAGGCGCGGCCTGGCGGTCATCATCACGGACTCGCAGATCAACGACGCCCATGACGTGACGGCCTACGCCACGCAGGTGGCCAAGGAGATCGCCTCCGGCCGCCTCCCGCGCATCAACTTCGTCTTCATGGGCGTGGGCGAGCACGTGGACGAGGAGCAGATGGAGGAGATCTCCCACACCACCTACCCGGGCGTGGGACACCTCTGGTGCCACCGCCACGCGGACCGCATGGAGGAGATGGCGGAGCTGGTCGCCGTGCTGGTGGACGAGACCATGACCGTCGCCGCGGGCGGCACCGTCTACGACGACCAGGGCCAGGTGCTGAAGACCTACGAGGGCCGCCTGCCCGCGGTGCTGGAGTTCGACATCCCGCCCACGTGCAAGCACTTCACGCTGGAGGTCGCCGGCCAGCGCTTCGACCAGCCCGTCCCCGAGGAGCACGAGGACGAGGCCCCCCACGACGAGGACGAGGAGCCCCGGGCCGCGCAGCCTCCGGCCGCCGCGGCCTCGCACGCACGCCGCGGACACCGCCACTAGGGCGACAGGAAGACCCAGCCATGTCGGAGCAGAAGAAGCGCGGGGCGCGGTTCGGCACGTTGAACATCAAGGGCCTCAAGGAGGCGCAGCCCGCCGGCAACGCCGTGCAGCGTCACGTCCACGGCCCCTCCTGCGCCCATGGCCACGACCATGGGCATGACCACCACGGGCATGCCCACTCCCAGCGCGTCATCCGCCCGCCGGCCCACCGTCCGGCGGAAGGGGGAGGCGCCGCGCTCCAGCTGGACCTGGAGGGCACGCTGCCGGGAGAGACGGACGACCAGGGCCGCTTCGAGCGGCTGGAGGCGGCCCTGGAAGCGCAGCACGGCATCACCGACGTGCACCTGCGCCGCGACGCGGGCCACGCGGAGGTGTGCATCCACTACCAGCCGTCGTTGGTGAGCGTCTCGAAGCTGGTGGCGCTCGCGCAGAAGACGGGGGCGCAGGTGGCCGCGCGCTACCTGCACCACACCTGGTTCGTGCGCGGGATGGACTCCGCGGACGCGGCCCAGGTCATCGAGCACGCGGTCTCCAAGCTGGACGGCATGCTCACCGCCAGCGTCGCGTACGCCAGCGAGCGCCTGGTCATCGAGTACGACAAGGAGACCCTGAAGCTCCCGGACGTGGAGGCCCGGGTGAAGGCGCTCGGGTACGGGCTGGAAGTGCCCATGGCGGGCCACGCCTGTTCGCACCACGCGCACGGCGGCGGCCTGGCGCCGCTGCTGGAGCTGCCCCTGGTGGTCGTCTCCGGCGTGCTGCTGGCGGCGGGCTTCGGGGTGGAGCACTTCGCGCTGGCCCCGCCGCAGGTGGCCACGGCGCTCTGGGCGCTGTCCATGGCGAGCGGCGGCTTCTTCGCCATCCGGGGCTCGGTGCAGTCCATCGCGCAGCTGCGCATCGACATCGAGACGATGATGGTGGTGGCGGCGCTGGGCGCGGCGGTGCTCGGCGCGTGGTTCGAGGGCGCGTTCCTGCTCTTCCTCTTCAGCGCGGGCCACGCGCTGGAGCACCGGGCCATGGACAAGGCGCGCCGCTCCATTGAAGCGCTGGGCCAGCTGCGCCCGGAGGTGGCGCGCGTGCGCCGGGGCGCGGAGGTGGTGGAGGTGCCGGTGGCGGACGTGAAGCGCGGTGAGCGCATCGTCGTGCGCCCGGGCGACCGCGTCCCGCTGGACGGCGTCATCCGCGAGGGCAGGAGCTCGCTGGACCAGGCGGCCATCACCGGCGAGTCCATGCCGGTGGCGCGCAAGCCGGGCGACGAGGTGTTCTCCGGCACCATCAACTGCGAGGCGGCGCTGGAGGTGGAGGTGACGCGCCTGTCGTCGGAGTCCGTGCTGGCGCGCGTGGTGGACATGGTGGCGCAGGCGGAGGCGCAGAAGGGCAAGCGGCAGCGCTTCGCCCAGCGCCTGGAGCGCACGGTGGCGCCGCTCGTCATGGCGGCTGCGGTGGTGTTCCCGGGGGTGCTGCTGCTGCTGGGCACGCCGCTCCAGGAGGCGGTGCTGCGC
>JAFADT010000690.1 GCA_023424585.1 Pseudomonadota bacterium | reverse complement strand
CCGCAGCACCTCGCGCGAGGCGATCTGCCGCTCGCGGGTGTTGGTGCCCAGGAGGATCTCATCCAGCAGGAAGAGGGCCTGGCCCTTCGCGGCCGCCGCCGCGTCCAGCACCATCTTCAGCCGCAGCACCTCCGCGTGGAAGTACGACACGCCGCGCTCCAGCGAGTCCTTCACGCGCATGCTGGTGAGCACCTGCACCGGGGACAGCCGGAACGACGCCGCGGCCACCGGCGCGCCCGCCAGCGCCAGCACCACGTTCGCGCCCAGCGCGCGCATCAGCGTCGTCTTGCCGCTCATGTTGGAGCCGGTGATCAGCAGCGCGTGGCGCGGGCCGGGCAGGGACACGTCGTTGGGCACGGGCGCGTCCAGCAGCGGGTGTCCCAGCGCTGTCGCCACCACGCTCGGGCCCTGGGCTTCCAGCTGGGGCCAGGTGAAGGCAGGGCGGTCATGGGCCAGGCCGCCCAGGCAGCAGAGGGCCTCCAGCTCCGCCAGGCCCTCGAACCACTGGCGCACGTCGCGGCCGTGCGCGGCGCGCCAGTGCTCCAACGCGAAGAGGGCGTGGATGTCCCAGAGCGTGAGCCAGTGCACCAGGGGGTGGAACTGGTGCCGCTTGAACTCGATGAGCGAGTACAGCCGGCTGAAGCGCTGGAACAGCGCGGACACCGGGGGCCCGCCCTGCGCCTGCAAGCCGGACTGGAGCTGCTTGAGGCGCGGGTGCTCGAAGGTCTGCTGCTCCACGCGCTCGAAGAGGGACGCGTAGCGCACGAAGCCGCGCTCCCCGCGCTCCACGCCTTCGTCCATCTGGCGCAGCGTGCGGCGCGTGGCCACGGCGACGCCCAGCTGCGCGAGCAGGCCCACCCAGACGGTGCTCTCCGGAATCACGCCCAGCGTGCCCAGGATGAAGAGGGTGAGCGTCACCGGGGGCAGCAGGATGGCCAGCGGGCGCGACCAGCGGATGGCGTCCAGCGAGGGGCCGGCCTCCGCCCAGTGGATGAAGAGGGCGGGGTCGGCCTTGTCCTTCGCCACCACGCGGGCGTCCACGCAGAGGTCCTGGCGGAAGTCCACGCGCGGGGCCAGCTCGCGCGCGGCGCCCTGCCGCGTCTCCACCGTCTCCGCGGTTGCGGGCGTGGACAGCCACGCCGCCAGCCGCTCCTCGCCCGCGCGCGTCGCCGTCTCGTTGATGAGCTGGAAGAGGCTGCCCTGGCCAAAGACATCCAGGTCCGTGGCGTAGAGGTGGTTGGGGGAGAGGAACCGCTCCCCGGTGTCCGTGAAGGAGTGCCAGCCGCCCTCCAGCCGTGCCAGGCCGCGCTCGTTGAGCAGGACGAAGAGGCGCGCGCGTTGCTCCTTGAGGAACACCTGGTGGTGCAGCACCGCGAGCAGGCCATAGACGGCCAGCGCCCCCGCCGCGGCCCACCACCAGGGCTTGGGCATCCGGCCCATCAACGTCAGCGCCGCCACGACGAGCGCCGCCACGAAGGCCACGGTGCGCAGGTTGGCGTACCTCGCGCTGACGCGGTCCAGCTCCGTCAGCTCCGCCTGGGCGGCGGCGCGGCGGTCGGTGTACGTGCGATGGGGGCTCTGGGACTCGGTCGGGACGGGCACGATGGCCGCGCATGCTGTGCGGCCCCCCGCCCGAGGGCAAGCGCCCAACGCGTCCTGTCATGCTTCGATGCCCGTCGGGAACAGCCGCCAGGATGGGGGCACGATGCGGAGGACCTGGACGCGGCTCCCGGCTTCGAGCGGGCTCGCGATTGACTTCCCGTGGGCCCCCGGGATTTGAATGCGGCATGTGAGGGGCGGTCGGGCCGGCCGTGCCTCACCGCGGGGGCTTCACCCCATGTCGTTACCCAAGGTCGTGCTGAGCGGGGGGCTCGTGGCGAGCCTGCTCGCCGCGCCTCCCGCCGAGGCGCGCTTCGGCAAGCACGCGGACTCCCACGAAGCGTCGAAACCCGTCCACGAGGCGACCGCCATCGGCTCGGAGCGGGGGGACGCGTCGAAGAAGGACGGCGACAAGAAGGACGACGAGAACAAGAACCGCTCGGCCAGGACGACGACGGTGTCCTCCACGGACGACGACTTCGAGTTCAACTCGAGCGCGTCCGACGACGTCGCCGCGGTCCTCCTGGGCGCGCTCTTCGAGGTGCTCTTCAGCAGCGTGGGGCATGTCATCGCCAACTCCGGCACCCATCAGGCCGTCCCGGAGGCCACGACGGGCCCCGCGCCCCGGGACTCGATGCGGCACGCCGTGCCGTTCTCCTTCCGCATGGGCGCGCTGATGGCCCCCGTCCCGGACGGCACCGGCGCGGACTTCTCCCTGGGGTGGGATGTCGAGCATGTGGGCGTGGACCTGCACCTGGCCCGGCTGGAGGGCTGGACGGGCGAGGCCGGCGTCTACAGCGCGCGGACGCTCTCGGAGATGCACCTGACGTATTCGCTCATCATCCAGGAGACCCTGCGCGTGCGCGTGGAGGGCGGCGTCTCCACCCTGGCGAAGACGGGCTCCGTCCTCGTGGGCCCCAGCGTGGGCATGTCCGTGGAGGCCTGCGTCCTGGGCCCCCTGGACGCGGAGGCGCGCGTGCAGGTGACGCCCTTCCCCTACCAGCAGGTGGATGCGCGCGCGGGGCTCGCGCTGCACCTGGGCGGGCTCATGCTGCGCGGCGGCATGCGCAGCCTCTTCTTGAGCCGGGACGTGCGCCCCGTTGGCCCGGACCGCGGCTTCGGGCCCGAGCTCGGCTTGGGCTTCGTGTTCTGACGCACCCGCCTGAAAACACCTCGGGCCCGGCCGCGGGTGCGCTCGCGGACAGGCCCGTGGGACGTGGAGCAGGGACGCGGCGACTACTTCTCCTTGGAGGCCAGCTTGCGCAGGGCCTTCTGGTCGCGCACGCAGAGGATGCGGCCCACGTTGCCGAGCACGCCCTCGCGCTTCATCTCGTTGATGAGCGTGGACACGAAGGAGCGCGAGGCGCCCACCAGGTCCGCCAGGTCCTGCTGCGTAATCCCGCGCAGGTCCGTCTCACCGCCGTGCGGGCAGCGCTCGCCGTGCGCCTCCACCAGCGTGAGCAGGGTGTCCGCCAGCCGGGCCGGCACCTCCTTGAAGGTCAGGCCCAGCACGCGCTTGCGCAGCGAGCGCACGCGGTCCGCGTAGGCGCGCACCACGTCCACCGCCAGGGCCGGGCGGGCCTCCAACTGCGCGCGGAAGTCGCGGCCCTCGATGCTCCACACCTCGGCCTCGCCCGCCGCCACGGCCATCTCCTCGATGGGCGTGCCCTCGGGGCGGAACAGCTCGCCGAACAGGTCGCCCGGGCGGAGGATGGACACCACCGAGCGGGTGCTGTTCTTGCCAATGCGCATCAGGCGCACGCGGCCGGACTTCAGCAGGTACACGCGGTCCGACGTGTCACCGGGGCGGTAGATGGTCGAGTTGTGCGGGAAGGACTCGACCTTGAAGTACCCCTTGAAGTCGATGGCCTCCTGGCCGGGGACCAGCTTGTTCGCCGTCACCATCATCCCGGAGGACGTCGCCTGCAGGGGCGCCACGACGTTGGAACCGATAGGGCCGAGGGGGCGGTTGAAGCCGTGCATGGGAGTCTCCTGGAAAGACAGAAAGGGATGGGGAAGGTCGGTCGCTGCTGCTGCGGACGGACCTTGCCCATTCCAAGAGGCGTGCCATGGTCACTTGAAGTATTCCCGGGGGAACAGTTCCAGGAATGCCGGGTACTTAGCGCTACACCCACAATCATCCCCCCCTGCTGTGTCCAAAACCTGAAACAAAACGTTCAAACAGTCTGATCAGTTTGAACGAAACGTTCAACCGGCATCCGGCTTTGTCCGGACTGGGACGGTGTCAGGAAGCATCCTTCACCGGATAAGGGTGAACCTGTGGACCATGCGCCTGTGCGAGACCGAACTTTTGAAGCTTTCGTTCAAGCGTCGGACGGCTGATGCCCAGGATCTGACAGGTACGGCCCTTGTGGCCCTTGGTGACGGCCATGGCGCGGGCAATGAGCTGCCGCTCGGCCTCTTCCAGGGTGGGGATGAGGCTCGCGTCGTCCACGGCGGGGGCGGCGAACATGGCGCTCGCGGCGCTGGGGGCGCGCTGGGCGTCCAGGGGCGCTGAGGGGCTCGCCTCCAGGGAGGGCAGGTCGTCGCCGCGCAGCACGTCGCCGGGGGCGAGCACGACGGCGCGGGTGAGGACGTTCTCCAGCTCGCGCACGTTGCCGCGCCAGGGCAGGAGGGTGAGGCGCTCCATCACCTCGTGGGGCACGCGGGTGACGCGCTTGTGGACCTTCTCGTTGATGCGCTCCAGCAGGTGCTTCACCAGGAGGGAGATGTCCTCGCGCCGCTCGCGCAGGGGCGGGATGAAGAGGGTGATGACCTTGAGGCGCTGGTAGAGGTCCTCGCGGAAGCGGCCCTGCGCCACCTCGTCCGCGAGGTTGCGGTGGGTGGCGGCGATGACGCGGGCGCGCAGCTTCACGCGCTTGACGCCGCCCACGCGCTCGAACTCGCGCTCCTGCAGCACGCGCAGCAGCTTCGCCTGGAGCATCAGCGACATGTCGCCAATCTCATCCAGGAACACGGTGCCGTCCTCGGCCAGCTCGAACTTGCCGGGCTTGCCGGACACGGCGCCGGTGAAGGCGCCCTTCTCGTGGCCGAACAGCTCGCTCTCCAGCAGCGTGTCCACGATGGCGGAGCAGTTGATGCCGATGAAGGGCCGCGGCTCGTCGTAGGAGTAGTTGTGGATGACGCGGGCGATGAGCTCCTTGCCGGTGCCGCTCTCGCCGTTGATCAGCACCGTCGCGCTGCTGCCCGTGACCTTGCCGATCTCCTTCACCAGCTGCTGCATGGAGGGGCTGGTGCCCACGATGTCGCCCAGGCGGACGACGGCGTTCTCGCGGTGGACCTCGTCCGCGCGGCGCGACAGCTGGCGGTACTCCAGCGCGCGCTCCACCACTAGGTCCAGGGCGGCGGGGTCCGGGAAGGGCTTGTGGATGTAGTCGAACGCACCGGCCTTCATGGCCCGGATGGTCGTCTCCATGTCGTGGTAGGCGGTGACGAGGATGATGCGCGCGTCGCCGCACAGGCCCTTCATCTCCTCGATGATCTCCAGCCCGGTGCGGTCCGGGAGCATCATGTCCAGGATGACCACGCTGGGCATGCTCTCCTGGGCGGCCTTGAGGCCCGCGGCCGCGCTGGTGGCCGTGACGACCTGGTAGCGCGGCTGCCCGTCGTCCTGCTCGATCTCCTCGAAGTGCATCGTGAGGGTCTCGAGCAGCGACACGTCATCGTCGACGATGAGGAGGGTCTCCATGGGGTCCTCAGGCGGCGAACGTCAGCGTGAACACCATCCCTGGCTCGGAGCTCCCCTGGGCCGCCACGTCGCCCCCCACGCCCGTCATCACCCGTCGCAGGGCGGCCAGGGACAGCCCCGCGCCCCTCGCCAGGCGCGAGCCGAAGGGGTCGAACAGCGTGCCCCGCTCCTCCGGAGGCAGGGCCGCGGCCGGATCATCCAGGATGAGGCTGACGTGGCCGGGGTCGGCCTGGCGCAGGGTCACCTGGACGCGGCCCTCCTCTGGCAGGCCCATGGCCACGTTGAGCAGGACTTGAGCGAGCACGGGCCTCAACCGGTTGGGATCCACCCGCACGCGGGGCAGGTCCGCCTCTTCCTTCACGTCCACCTCGATGCGGCGCTCGGCCAGCTCCGGGGCGACCATGGCGGTCGCCTCCTGGACGACCGAGCGCAGCGCGTGGGCGTCCAGGTTCGCGGCGCTCTCGCGGCCGTACTCGGACAGCAGCCACAGCATGCGCTCCATGGTCCGGATCTCCCGGTTGGCGATGGTGAGCCGCCGCTTGTCCCGGTCCGACAGGCTGGTGTTCCGGGCCAGGGTCTGCACCGCCATCTTCACGGAGGAGAGCGGGTTGCGGATCTCATGGCTGAGGGACGACGACAGCTTGGAGATCTGCACCGGTGGGGCGCCCTCCAGCACGGCGCCCAGGTCGAGCACGCTCGCGGCGGCCTCGTCGCAGTCCAGGCCCAGCACGAGGCGCAGGTGGGTGGGGGGCGGGTTGCCGGTGGCGCCGTGGGGCGGGATGGTGACGAACTCCACCGCGCGGCGGTCCTCGCGCGCGCGGGCGTCCAGCTCCCGCGCGCGCTCCTGTGGAATCCCAAGCGCGGTGTGCAGGGGCATGCCCACGAGCGCGTTGGCGTCGCGGCGCAGCACCTGGGCGCAATCACCTTCCGCGCGTGTCACCCGGAGGTGGGGGGACCAGGCGAGCTGCGCGGCTTGCAGGAGTTGGGCGTTCATTGGTGGACCTGAAACATACCGGGTAACGTCGAGCGCTGTCCCTATGACCCTCACTCCACGTCCTCCGAAGAACCTTGTGGCCGCCCTTCTGTTCCTGTCGGGGGCGACCGCGCTCGTCTACGAGCTGGTCTGGTCCAAATACCTGGGGAACGTGCTGGGCAACAGCGGCCAGGCGCACGCCGTCGTGCTGGCTACGTTCATGGGGGGCCTGGCGCTGGGGGCGTTTGTCTTCGGGCGGACAGCGGACCGGGTGAAGAGTCCCCTGGCGCTCTATGGCGTGCTGGAGCTGGGGGTGGGCCTGTACGCGCTGGCGTTCCCCTATGTCCTGGGGGCGCTGGAGCACCTGTGGCTGGCCCTGGCGCCGCACGTGCCGGAGGGCCTGCGGGTGGCGCCGCGCCTGCTCGTGTCCTCGCTGTCGCTGGTGGTGCCCACGCTGCTCATGGGCGGCACGCTGCCGGCGCTGGTGCGCCACTTCGCGGCCAGCCTCGCGGGGGTGCGCAAGGAGCTGGCGCGGCTGTATGCCATCAACAGCCTGGGCGCGGCGGTGGGCGTGTACGTGGCGGGCACGCGGCTGGTGCCGCTGGTGGGCCTGTCCGCGTCCGCGCGGATCGCGGCCGGGCTGAACGTGTTCCTCGCGCTGGCGGCGCTGGCGTTGGCCCGGCAGCACCCACCGGCGGTGGTGGCGGGGGCGGCGCCTGCCGCGGAGGACGTGGCCTATCCCCGGCGGGCGGTGCGGGCGGCGCTCATCGGCGTGATGCTGTCCGGCTTCACGTCCATGCTGTATCAGGTGACGTGGATCCGCCTGCTGGCCATCGTGCTGGGGGCGTCCACGTATGCCTTCACGCTCATCCTGACGGCGTTCATCCTGGGCATCGGCCTGGGCAGCTTCTGGCTGATGACGCGCAAGGAGGGCGGGGACTCGCTGAAGCTGTATGGCTGGACGCAGGTGGGGCTCGTGCTGAGCCTCTGCGTGGCGCTGCCGTTGTACGTGCGGCTGCCGCACCTGTTCCGCTGGTCGGAGTGGATGCTCACGCGCGCGGTGGAGACGTGGCCCATCTTCCAGGGCGTCACCTTCGCGTTCTGCTGCGCGGTGCTGCTGGTGCCCACCTTCATCATGGGCGCGGCGTTCCCGGCGGCGGCGCGCGTGGCCACGGCGAAGGTGTCCGAGGTGGGGCGCGAGCTGGGCGGCGTCTACCTGTGGAACACGGCGGGCACGCTGTCCGGTTCCGTGCTGGGCGGGCTGGTGCTGATGCCCTTCTGGGGCATGCAGGGCAACTTCATCGCGGGGGCGGTGGCGAACCTGATTGCCGCGGCCCTGGCGTTCCACGCGCTGTCCGCGCCGAGGGAAGGGGAGGGCCAGGGCGCGGCGCCGTCGGCTCCGGCCTGGCGGACGTTCGCGCCGGTGGGGGTGACGGCGGTGCTGGCGGTGGTGGTGCTGGGCAGCATGCAGGGCTGGCCGCAGCGCCTGTCCAACATCGCGGCGGTGCGCGCCTACCAGAAGCCGCCGGCGAGCTACACGCAGCTGGTGGAGGACACGGAGAAGACCATCGTGCCGCGCTTCTACGCGGACGACACCTTCGCCACGGTGATGGTGGGGGACCTGGCGAGCGAGAACCTCCGCTTCATGAAGATCAACGGCAAGACGGACGCCACGAACGGAGGCGACATCGAGACGCAGGTGATGGCGGGTCACCTGGGCGTGCTGCTGCACCCGCGCGACCCGAAGAACGTGCTGCTCGTCGGCTCCGGCGCGGCCATCACCGCGGGCAGCGTGCTGGCGCACCCCGTGGAGCGCCTGGACATGGTGGAGATCTCCCCGGCGGTGATTGAAGCGGCGCGCCTGTTCAAGGCGGACAACCGCAACGCGGTGGATGATCCGCGCACGCACGTGCACATCGACGACGCGAAGACGTTCATGGCGCTGGCGCCCATCCAGTACGACCTCATCGTCAGCGTGCCGTCCAACCCCTGGGTGACGGGCGTGTCCGGCCTCTTCACGCGAGACTTCTTCCAACTGGTGGACAAGCACCTGACGGACGACGGCGTGCTTGTGCAGTGGATCCACACCTACGAGAGCAACCGCGAGCTGGTGCGGCTGGTGATGCGCACGCTGCACGACACCTTCCCGCACGCCACGACGTGGCTGGGGCCGGAGGACCTGGTGATGGTGGCCAGCCGCAAGCCGCTGTCGTTCGACGCGGAAGCGGTGGCGGCGCGCATGGCCCGGCCGGACGTGAAGGCGGACCTGGGGCGGGTGGAGATCCACGACATGTTCGGCCTGTTGTCCAAGCAGGTGCACACCGAGGCCGGGCAGAAGGACTTCGCGGGCGACGGGCCCATCAACACGGACGACCACAACCTGCTGGAGTACGCCTCGCCGGTGGCCTTCTTCCTGGCGAACCTGGACGTGCGCGTGAAGGACGAGCGCCGGGCGCCGGACTCCGGCCCGGGGCTGCTGTTGCACCAGTACCTGCGCGACCATCCGCCCACCGCCGAACAGGTCGCGGGCCTGTACCGCAACGTGGAGCGCTACCACTCGGAGAAGGATCCGGTGGTCCGGGGCGTGGCGTCGCTGTGGCGCTCGCTGGCGCCGGAAGATCCGGCCTCGGCGCTCGCGCTGGGCCGGGCGGTGCTGGCGCAGGGCGACCTGACGCTCGCGGCGTCGCTGCTGGAGCCGGAGGTGGCGAAGGGGGGACGTTCCCCGGAGCTGGTGACGGAGTACCTCAAGCTGGTGACGGCGAGGACCTGGTCGTCGCGCACGGTGTGGACGCCGATGAACGCGGACGGGGCGCTGGCGGTGGGCCGGGAGGTGGCGGCGCGCCATCCGCAGGACGCGAAGCTCCAGAAGGCCTTCAAGGCGTACTGCGAGGCCCTGCCGCCGGACGCCTGCGGGAGCCCCCCCCGTACGCCCACGGCGACGCCCGGCGGGCCCTGAAACAGGGGGGAAGAACCCTTGAGTGGCTCCAGGCCCGCGATATTCCTGGAGCTGACCCCCCATCCTCCCGATGACGGATGGAGGTGCTTGCTCGCCCGTTGTACTGTCTGTACCGACCCTGACTTCCCGCAGGGTGAGTTTCTCCACCGCTGCAACGACCCCCGGAGTTTCCCATGAACGCGATCGCGAAGGCCGCCCCGAAGAAGCAGTTCCGCAAGAACCGTGGTCAGGGCATGACCGAGTACATCATCATCGTTGCCCTCATCGCGATCGCCGCCATCGGCGTCATCACCCTGTTCGGCGACAACATCCGCAAGCTGTTCGGCGCCTCCGCGGCGGCGCTGGCCGGTAACGACAACGTGGCGAACGACGGCCAGACGGCGTCCGACGCGCTGAAGAAGAAGACGATGAAGAACTTCGGCCAGAACAACACCTACAACTGAGCCTCGCTCGGTTGTTCGGAAATGGCAGGTCCCTCCACTTGGAAGGGCCTGCCATTTTCTTTTGCGGGGAGGGGACTGCCTCGCTCAGGGGGCCGGGGCGAAGCCCAGGCGGCGCAGCATCACCTGCCGGATGGAGGGGATGCGGAAGCGGAAGATGAAGGCGTCCGCGAAGTAGTGGGCGAGCACGCACGCGAAGCCCAGCGAGGTGAACGCGCGCAGCAGGGGATTCGCCTGCGCGCCGCCGCCGATGCCCAGCGAGCCGCGCATGGGGCCCTCCAGCAGGAAGCCATGCACCACGCCGAGGGCGAACAGCGGGAGCATGGAGACGACCATGGCGGGCCAGACGAGCTTCCGGCTCAGGCGGGGGGCATCACCTTCACGCGGCTCCAGCATGCGGGCGCTGAGGACGTAGTACTCCAGGCCGTGCATGCCCGGGAGCATCACGTAGCCCCAGGACGGGGCCACGAGCGCCAGGCCGGTCGCGGTGGCCATGCCCAGGAGGTAGAGCACCTTGGGGCCGCTGGCGGTGCCGGCGCGGAGCACGGCGCGGAAGAGCAGGAGGAAGTAGCCCAGCCAGACAGCGATGAGCACGGGCAGCGCCTGCCACGGCAACACGGTGCCCTGGCCCACGTCGAGGTAGGCGGGGGCGCCGGGGGCGGCGGACTCGGCGACGAAGAAGATGCGGACGAGGAGGACGGTGAGCAGCAGCGGGACGTAGAGCTGCTGGAGCTTGCGTTCCAGGGCCGAGGGCGGCGCGAGCCCGGCCTGGCCGGCGCGCAGGCCGTGCAGGGACCACAGGCCCCGGTGCTGTGACAGGGTGTGGTGCATGCCGAAGACGTTGAAGATGACGGCGACGGCGAAGGTGTGGATGGACCGGTCGGCGTAGAAGGTGAAGAACAGCGCCGCGCCCACGCCGAGCATGGCCAGCGTCCCGGCGAGGATGGTGCGGGGCTGCTTGGGCGCGGCGGTGAGCACGTCGCGGTGCACGCCGAAGAGCAGGAACGTGAGGATGACGTGGGTGGCGTTGCCCAAGAGGTTCTGGGCCGTCCATCCCAGGAGCCGGTGGGTGTTGTCCGCGGAGGCAGGATCCAGGAATGCGCTGGCGAAGGCGGCCACCCCGGTCAGCGCCAGGGGGATGCCCAGGATGGCGAGGTCGGCCCGGGGGGAAAACAGCCACAGGCGGCGAAAGCGCAGGGTGCCGGGCGCGGCCGGCGTGTCCTGCTTCGTGGCGGTGGCGACTCCGGGGCTCAGCGGTGTCATGGCAGGGGGAGTATACCGGGTCCCCAGGGGCCCAGGACACGTGCCACCTTGCCTGCCAGGCGAGAGGCGGTGCGGGCCGGGTGGGCGCCCACGAACGGTTCAATCAGCGGCTTCGGACATGCCTCCTGGCGCTGGTGGCGGCCGTTGTGGCGGTGCGCTGGAGCAGCGGCGCTCTTTCCACCGCTCAGGGACGCTCGTGAACCGCGATGCACCGGGAAATGGGGAGCCTTGGCTGCGAGAGTTCGCCATCCTCTTGGCGGGTCATGAATACGCCAGTCATCGCCTTGATTCTTGTCAGGGCGGAAAAGGCACGTAAGGCCGAAGCGATTGGCGCAATTCATATCAGCTCGAGCGTCAATTTGAGCGGACACTGAAATGCGAGGTTGTGCCTTGTGGTGATTTTCTGACAAGCGATATGATATATCTATTCCCGGGCATCGTTACTCGGGAGTGGACTCTTCCAGGAGTGAGGGGCGATTGTCTTTCCGGTCATGGGTGTGGGGTGCGCTGGCGACAGGGGGCCTGCTGGTCGCCTGCAATGAAGCGAGGACTCCGTTGGCCGAAGTGGAGGTTGCCGTCTCTCCTGAAAAGGTTTTTGGAGAGCACAGGCAATCACAGGCGCTCGCTGCGACAAGGGAGATAGGTGAGGACTGTGCCGCGCAAGGCGCGTCCGCCTGCCGATCCAACCTGTGCCTTCACACCCAGCCCGCTCCTGGCCTGGGGTTGATCTGCTCCAGGCAGTGCCAGGCGGAGGCAGACTGCCCTGCTGACTGGCAATGCGTCTCGGTTCATCCGAATGCGGGGGCCTCCTTCTGCGTGCCGCCCAAGGATTGGTCCGCGCACCCCGCGCAGGAACGATAGGCCTATCCCATGCTTGCACATCTCTTGATGCTTTTGCTGGTGGCCGCGCCTCCAGGAACTCCCCGTGCGTCCTCGCCCAGGTATCTGGTTTTTGGCCGGCTGGGAAATTGGATTGCCCTGGATGTATCCACCGGCAAGCCCGAGCGTATTCCCGTTCCTGCCCCGCATGTGGCTACGACCCTGGCGGTTTCCCCGGACGGTCAGCATGTCATCTTCACAGCCTATGAAAAGGCGGCACGTAACGACGTGATGTACCGGTGGGATTGGAAGACGAAGAACGCACCGGTTCGCATCGGGAATGAGCAGGGCTTCCATGCGGATCCCGCCGTCAGTCCGGATGGTCAGTGGATCTACTTCGCGCACCATCCCCGGATGGGTGGGCCCCCGGGACAGCATGAAGAAAGGGCGAACGCGCAGCTGTATCGCGTGAAGATGGACGGCACCCAACTCACGGCGCTCACGGATGAGCCCGGTTGCCACCTCCGGCCGTCGTTTCGTCCCAACGGGGACCACGTCTACGTCCATACGCCCTGCCGCGCGAACTTCAGGACCGTTCACCTGATGCGTGAAGGTCAGGCCGCCTCCGGCCCGGTGGCTTCTGGCAATCTGAACGAGCCCGTCTCCTCGCCGGATGGACAGAGGTTGGTGTTCGTGGAGCACAACGAAGCGGAGGCGCTGCTCAAGGAATGGAGCTCCGCGGAGCGTCCCCCGCGCATCCTTCATCGGTTCCGCTTGATGGATGGGTCCAGTGCTCGGGTCCAGTTCGGTGCCACGGCGCGGGAACTCTACTTCCAGGATGATGAATTTGTTTCGCGGCTTGTGGGCAGCAAGGTCACCCGGCTCTTTTCCATGGAAAACGTCCCATGAGAACGCTGTTTCGGTTCACGCTGCTCCTGGCCCTTTCCGGAGCCACCGCGGCCCATGCGCAGTTCTGTCCTCTCAACATCCTTCCTCGCTGTGATGGCTCCCAGGGAAATCCGGACTCCCAGCCAGCCAGCCCCACCGCGCCTGCAGGTCCCGGATATTTCGGCGACCCGGTCAGTGTCTCGGATGGCTACAACTACCTGCGCGTGGTGGACTTCGAGCTGCCGCTCAGTCAGGGCAGCTTGCCCTTCATCCGCATGTATGCGACGCCAGCCAGCGCATACCAATATGCCAGACTGTCTGACACAGGCCTCGCGGGTTATCTCCAGGGGTCCATGGGAAAGCCGTTTGGCGAGCACCGGACGAACACCGGGAGCGTCAACTGGTGGCACAACTTCTACAGCTCTGTCTACAAGGCAGCGCCAACAGATCCCGCGATCAATATCCGTGACGTCGATGGTCACTTGAATGTCA
>JAFADT010000683.1 GCA_023424585.1 Pseudomonadota bacterium | reverse complement strand
CGACGGTCGGACAGGTCTTGCCCAACGAGCCCGAGCCCCGAACTCGTCCGACAGTCGGACAGGTTTCGCAGCTTCAGGTCCGGGGCCGTGAACCTGTCGGACAGTCGGACAGGTTTTCGTCACGGAGGGCCGGGGGCGCGCTGCCCTGGCGGTCGACGCCGATGATGGGCTCGCGGTGGTCGCTTCGTGGGTTGCCGCGATGTCAGTCCCCCATGGCTTCATGAGCCGCGGCGGCTGCACCGCAGGCCCTCTCCTGAACGAGGGCCTGCGTCGAGGGTGCCCGAACGGGGCTTCGGTGCTCAGTGCGTCGCCGTGCGTAGCCGGGGCGGCACGTGGGGGCCGAAGACGGGCGGTTCCTCCGACAGCGATGCCTTCGGCGCGTTCTTCAGCGCGGCGATGCCCATCCAGCGGTTGAGCGTGGCCTTCGCCTCCGCTTGCTGCTCCGCCGGGAGCTGGCTGATGCGCGCCCCGTGGTTCCCGCCCGCCACCGTATACAGATAGGAATCCTGCGCGTTGCCCAGCGTGTAGGCCGCCGCGGTCCACGGGTCGTAGCTGCCGTAGATGAACATCAGGCGCTGGCCCTGCGTGGACACCCAGGTCTGGATGTCCGGCATGGCCTCGGGACGGAACTCGAACGGGATGCCCGGCGGCGAGTACACCTCGCCCGTGTCGGTGGCCGGGAAGTGGATGAGCGTGCCCAGGTGCTTCTCGTAGGGCTGGGGCCAGCCCAGCTCCGCCGCCGCCTGGTAGTAGTAGGCGGTGTACGGCGCGAGCCCCTGGTCCGAGAACGAGCTGATGCCGACCTCGTAGTCCAGCGCGTCGAACAGCGCCTCGTCCGTCGCGGTGGTGCCGGGGATGTTCCGGGTGCAGTTCGCCGCGGAGTCGTACTGCCAGAAGGCGAAGTAGGTCTCGATGACGGCGTGCTCCAGCGTCAGCTCCCGGCCCAGCTGCGAATAGGTCAGGTCGTTGGCCGCGGCATAGGCGTCCACGAGGGCGAGCATCCGGTCCCGGCGCGAGAGCACCTCGCGCTGGAAGGCCCACAGCCGCTCGCGGCAGGCCACCTGCGCATCGCCGCCGACGGTGTCCTGGAACGTCACGAACCGTTCGTCGTCGCGCTTCGCGATGGGCGCCACGTACGCCACGGTGGCGTCCACGTCGTCCGGGTGGAAGCGACGGAAGAACACCACCGTCTCGCCGCCCTTGCTGCCGCCCGTGGAGACCCACTTGCCGGTGTAGATGGGCTTGAGCGCCTGGGTGATGCGGTGGAAGTCATCCGCTGACTGGCGGATGGTGAGGTGGCTCCAATCCGCGGGCGACGGGATGCTCGGCGCGAAGAAGCGGTGCTCCACGGAGAGCTGGTTCGCCGCCAGGAGCTGCGCGGGCTCCGAGCGGCCCGTGCCGGTGGAGACGTTGTAGCCGCTGGTGGAGAGCACCATCGGGCTGGTGTCCGCCTTGTGCATCAGCGTCAAGCGCTGCTCGAAGCGCTGGCATTCCGGGTGGGCGTGGTCCGACGGCTGGTTGTAGCGCAGGAGGAAGAGCCGGTAGCCCGCCGGCACGTTCACGCCGTTGGGGTTCTCCTGGACGGTGAGGCCCGGGATGGCCTGGAGCCGGACCGCGATGTCCAGCGACGTGTCCTGGATGACGCCCAGGTCCGGAGGCGTGTCGACCCAGCCGCTCGGGGTGCACGCCTCCACGCCCGCGTCCGTCTCCGTGCCCGCGTCGATGTCGGCCCCCGCGTCCGTCTCCGCGCCGGCGTCGGCGCCGGTGCCCGCGTCGGTCTCCGTCCCCGCGTCGGTGTCCGTGCCTGCGTCCGCGCCCGTGCCGGCGTCCGTGGTCTGGGTGCCGCCGTCGGGGCGCGGGTCATCCGGCCCCTCGTCGTTGCAGGCCACCGGTCCCCCCAGCAGCATGAGCAGGGGGACGAGCGACGCCCAGCGGGCCAGGCGCGCCGGCTTGGAGGGAAGGGAGAGCAGGAGGGGCTTCATGGGTCCGCGTTCCTCGGCGACCGCGCTCGCCGGGCGTGTCCCGGCGAGCGAGTGCCCGAGCGCGGATTCCACCCTCAAGGCCGGAGCATGTTCAAGGGGGCCGCCCCCGTGAGGTCCTCGACGCTGTCATAGAGGAGCTGCCCGACGTAGTTGAAGTTGTGGGCCCAGGCGCCGGGGTCCTTCTTGCTCAACTGGTAGTTGTGGGCGGCCTTCACCAGCGCCGGCGTGAACGGCGCGAACGCGTTGGCGGAGACAGACTCCGTGGCGCTGCACGTGCCGTCCTTGTCCGTGTCCTTGAAGAAGTACGGGTTGACGTCGCCGTTGTAGCAGAGGCCGTTGCCGGTCACCCCTCGCATGGCGGTCATCAGGCGCGCGGCCATCCCCTCCACCTCCGCCTCCAGGGGCTCCGCCGTGTTCCCGTCGCCGTCGTAGTCCGACACGTGGACGAGCCGGATCTGCTCCGCCGCGCGCTGGTCCGCGTGGCACGTCTCACAGCGCTCGCTCCACACGTCCTGGATGCGGAAGGTGTGGTTGCTCTTGCCCGGGACGTGGCAGCTCGTGCACTGCACCCCGCCCATGTGCGTGAGGCGGCCGGCGTAGGTCTTGTTGGGGTACTCGTAGCCGATCTTCGCCAGCGTCCCCTCGCGCGTCCCCGCGGCCGGCAGGTAGTGCACGTTCTGGAACCGCGGCGTGCCCCCCGCGCTCAGCGCCGTGTCGATGGTGGCCTTGGAGGCGCGGCCGATGTGGCAGTTGGCGCAGAGGTTGTCCTGGCCCGGCAGGTTCACCGTCTTGCCGTCCGGCAGCCACGTCTGGGCGGGGACGAAGACGTCGTAGTCCGGCTCGAAGCTCTCGTGGCAGGTGGAGCACTCCAGGCCGTTGCCGGTCTCCGGCACCAGCTGCCCGACCCCGTACTGGACGAAGAAGCGGTAGCCCTGCGCGCCGCTGTGGCAGCGCGAGCAGCTGGCCTGGACGGCCTCGCTCGAGTCCCAGTTGCGCGCCGCCTTGCTCGCGCCGTTGAAGTGGCCCGGATCGTTGCGCACCAGCAGCGACGTGTCGAAGGGCACGGTCAGCGCCGTGTTCAGCGACTGAATCGAGTCATGCAGCAGCTGGATGAGGTACTTCGCGTTGTGCGCGAACGCGCCCGGGTCCACCCGGGACAGCTGGTAGTTGTACGCCGCCTTTTGCAGGCGAGGCGTCCAGCTGGCGAACGTGTTGGCCGTGGTGGTTTCGTCCTGGGCGCAGGTCCCGTCCCCATTGGTGTCCCGGAACCAGTACGGGTGGGTGTTGCCGTAGCAGAGGGGCTGGGCCCGCTCCGCGCCGTACCGCTGGATGGCGGTCAGCAGCCGGTCCCGCAGGCCCTGGAGCTCGTAGTAGATGCCCTCGGTGCGGTTGTTGTCCCCGTCGTAGTCCTGGTTGCGCGAGGCGATCTGCCGGATGTCCCAGGCCTTCGTGACGTCGGTCACGCCGGGGTGGCAGGTGGCGCAGGCCTCCCAGCGGACGCGCGTGGTGTGCGGGTCGTGGCACTCGTTGCACTTGTCGAAGCCGGGCACGTGACGGAAGCGCGAGTCGTAGAGCTGGTCCGCGTACTGGTAGCCGCCCGCGGCCTGGTTGGCGAAGAGCGTCGCGCCCGCGGGGGAGTAGTGGATGTTGGTGAAGCCCAGGGTGGGCGAGGCGGTGTCCTCGCCCACCACGCCCGCGTCCGCGACCTGCGCGTCGAGGTCCCTGCCCGCGGTGCGCCCCTGGTGACACACCACGCACCTCGCCTCCGGGCCCAGGCTGGTGACCTGCTTGCCCGAGGGGAAGGTCACCGCGGTCAGGCGGGAGGCGGCGATGTCGTGGCACGTCTCGCAGCGGACCAATGACTGCGTCGGCGCGGGGGCGTCCACCTTGCCGGGGGCGGAGCCGTCACCGCCCAGGAAGTCGATGTAGCCCTCCGAGCTGTGGCACCGCGCGCAGGTGGTGGGGACGAGGCCGTCCTCGTTCCAGTGGGAGAATGCCTCGGCGGTGGTGTCCGCGTGTGGCGAGCCCGACCAGGCGAGGTAGTAGGGCACCAGGCTGGGGTCGACGCCGGCGTCGCCCGCCTGGGCGCCCAGCACCACCACCACGTGGCGCGCCTCCAGCCTGGAGCTCGCGCCGGTGACCTTGATGGCGGTCTCTCCCGCGCCCACGCCCGTCACCTGCCCGGAGTCGTCCACGGTCGCGATGGCCGGGTCCTCGCTCTCCCAGTGGTAGCCGTCGTCGGTGGACTCGCGCGTGGTGGCCGTGAGCTGGAGCGTCTGCCCCACGAGCACCGAGTGCGGCCCGTCGATGAGGATCTCCGGGTGGGGCGTCTCCAGCCTGGCGCAGGCGCTCAGCGCGCAGGCCAGCAGCAGCAGCGGTCCGGCCAGGAGCAGGAGGGGTCGTCTCATGGGGGCCGCCTCGGGAAGAAAGTGCTTCATGGTTGAGCGCCTCCGGAGATCCACGCCAGGAGGGTCTGGTACTCCGGGGTGCCCTCGCCGTAGACGGCCCCGCCGCCGTGGCCCGCGCCGGAGGCCTTGCGCAGCAGCCGGCTGGCGGAGGGGTTGGAGGTGTCCGTGAGGGAGAGGGCCGCCGCGTAGTCCGCGTCGGCATCGCCCGTCAGCAGGAAGGAGGTGCTGCCCGCGGCGCCCCCGCTGCGATGGCAGCTCTGGCAGCCGGCGGTGAGGAGCGGCTGGACGTCGCTCGTGAAGGACACGGCGCCTCCTCCGTCCCCATCGCCGCCGCCGTCGATGGGGGGCGCGCCGGCGTCGACGGCGACGGGGCCGCGCTCGAAGTCCGCGCAGCCCAGGGCCAGCGCCACCGCCGCCATGAGGCCCACGGCCACGGGCTGGATGCGGGAGTCAGAACTCATACGCCACCATCAGCCGGGTGAAGTCGTCCGGCGTCTCGTCTGTCTTCTCCAGGTTCCAGAACTGGAAGAGGCCGGCGCTCAGGCCGCGCCACCGGGCCACCACCCCCACGTTGTGGCTGGAGCCGTCCTCCCGGGTGAGCGCGGTCGAGTCCAGGATGAGGCCCCTCCGGTTTCCAAACGTGCGCAGGCCCTGCCGGTACTGGACGTAGAGCCAGTCCGTGGGGTGGTAGCGCAGCTGCAGGTAGCTGGCGAAGTGGTAGTAGTCCGCGCCCGGCCCGCCGTAGCCCTCCGCCTCGCCTCCGGAGACATCCGCGCGCAGCAGCCCGGCGCCCAGGGAGAAGTGCTCCAGCACCGGGAGGCCCCTCGGACGCCACACCGCCAGGTCCAGCGCCTGGAGGAACAGGCGGCGTCCGAACCCCAGCGAGTTGTAGTACGGCGAGTACCAGAGGTTGATGGGGCCCCAGGCGGCGCCGAGCCGCGCCCCGACGCCCAGGCGGGTGTCCTCCAGCGGGGCCAGGTCCGACTGGAGGTTGAGCACCGCGTCCGCGCGCTTCAACCGGTAGCCGGAGATGACATAGGCGTCACCGGAGAGGGCGAGCGGTCCCAGGCGTCGCTCCACGTTCACCGTGAGCCCCTCCCGGGCGAACACCACCGGGAGCACCCGCTGGTCGAAGCCAGCGAGCCCGCCGTAGCTGTGGTGGTAGAGCGGATCTCCGCCGAAGGGCACCAGCACCTTGCCGCCCCGGGCGAACACCTTCACCGGCCAGGAGGCCCCGCTGATCCGGTAGCCCACCTCCCAGAACTGGAGCGACAGGACCTCCAGGGTGAGGGTTACCGGGTCCTCTGCGGACTGCCGCGTCAGGAAGAGGAAGTGGTGGTAGCTGCGCAGCGCGCTCTCCCCCTCTGACTTGAAGGGGTGGTCGTTGTAGTTGACGCGCTCGTAGTTGAGGTCGAAGCGGCCGTTCAGGCTCAGCGAGCCAAGCCCCGGAAAGGTCCCCAGCGACACTCCGCCGTGCGGGCCCGCCGGTCCGTGCGGGCTGGCCGGGGAGGAGGGCGGTGCCGGGGGGGCCGCGGCGGGCCCGGGCCCGGTGGAGGCGGGTGGGGTGGTGGCCGCGACGGCGTTCCCGGCGGCAGGTGGGGGGGCCGCCGTCGCGCCCGCGTCAATCCACCGGGCCAGGAGCGCCAACTGCGCGCTCCCCGGGGCCCACACCGCTCCGCCCGGATGCGCGTCGCCTCGCGCGCGCTGGTAGAGGAGGCTGGTGGCGGCCGAGCCGGGCACGACCAGGGGGGCCACCGACCGCAGGTGCTGCTCCGGATCCGCGTGGGTCACGTAGCGGCTGGCGCCCGCCATCCCGTCCGCGGCGTGACAGCTCGAGCAGTCCGCCAGCAGCGCTTCGTGGACACCCGGCGCGAAGCGCTGCGCGGCCGAGGCGTCCTCGGA
>JAFADT010000669.1 GCA_023424585.1 Pseudomonadota bacterium | reverse complement strand
CTCCTCCAGCACCTGGAGCGAATCGAACGCCACCTTCGACGCCCCCGTCGCCTCGTAGATGAGGCCCACGCCGCCCAGCCGCTCCCTCAACGCCGCCGCCGTCACCTCCTCCGAGGAGAGGTACGGCGCGCCCACCGCCTCGGCCGCGGCGGCCTTCTCGTTGGGCTTGGGGCTGCGCGAGTACATCGTCACGTCGAAGCCCGCGCGCAGCAGCGCCATGGCGCCCAGCTGCGCCACCGGCCCCGCGCCCAGCACCAGCGCCTTGCCGGGGCCCACCTTCCACGGCAGGCGGGACTGGATGTGCGCCACCTGGCGCAGCCCCTTCTCCGCGATGGTGAGCGGCTCCGTGAGCACGGCCACCTCGCGCAGGCTGTCATCCGCCTTGTGCAGGTAGGCCGCGTCCTCCACGAAGCGCTCCGCGCAGAAGCCGTGCGCGCCCTGGATGCCGCGCTCCGTGTAGTCCCCCGTCACGCAGAAGTCCGGGTGGCCGTGGCGGCACGCGGGGCAGTGCGCGTGCGGACAGGGCCGGCGCACGCGGGGCACCACCAGGTCCCCCGGCTTCAGCCCCTGCACGTGCGCGCCCACCTCCAGCACCTGGCCCAGGCACTCGTGGCCCACGATGAGGTGGTCCTCGCCCCGGGGCGCGGCGCCGTGGTGGCCCTCCAGGAGGTCCTGGTCGGTGCCGCACACGCCAATCTCCAGCGTGCGGACCTTGACCTCGGTGGGCGAGTGCAACCGCGGTTCGGGGACGTCCAGGACGCGCACCTCGCGCGAGGGGAACATGACGGCCACGGCCTTCATGGGCTCAAGGACTCCTTCCGGGCGAAGTGCTGCATGTCCCAGGACAAGGGGTGAGGACGTGGGACCCATGCCGCAAGTGCCCGCCCGCCGCCCCGGTCGCCGCCGGCCGGTCCGCCGGCGGCGACCGCCGCTGAACAGCCCGGGCCGCCCGCCTGCCTGGAGGGCGACACCCGCGGGCGCGTGAAAGCGCTGCCCCCAAAGGGGCGCGCGGGTCTATAGAACCCAACCGTGCGTGCGCCCCCCGCCTCCCGACCCAGCCGCGCCACCGCCATCGGTGCCGCGGCCTTCCTGCTGCTCGCCCTGCCCTTCCTGGTGCTGGGGGTGTTCTTCCTCGGTCAGCAGGCGCGCATGGACCTGCGCTGCGAGCCCCAGGGCCCGTGCGTCCTCACCCGCTCCAGCTGGCTGAGCGAGGAGGAGGTGGGCCGCTACGCGCCCCAGGACATCCGGAGCGTGGAGGTGGCCCGCAGCCGCAGCACCCGCCGGGGCGCCGCGCCCATCTTCCGGGCCCAGCTGCAGACGACCTTCGGCGCCCAGCCGCTCGCCTACCAGTGGACGGAGGACGAGGCGCAAGCCCAGGCCTTCGCGGACACCGTGCGGCGCTACCTGGCGGGGCCCCGCACGGACGCGCTCGCGGTGTTCCAGGACGACCGCCGGGCGTCGCTGACCGTGGGCGGCGCCTTCACCGGCGTGGGCCTGGGCGCGCTCATCGCGAGCCTGTGGCTGTTCTCCCGCACGCTGGCGCACCGCAGGGCGGAGCAGGCCGCCACCGCCTGAGCAGCGGAGTGTCCGGCGGCGGGGAAAAGCAGCCGGCCGGACGCGCGGCGTTCACGTCCTGTCCTACAGTGGAAAGCGCCTGCCCGCTTCCGGGACCCGCCTGTGCGACCCGGGGGCAGATGAATAGGTTCTGGCGAATGTTTCGACGCCTCATCGAGCGGATGCGGGGCCTGCGCCAGGCGGCGCCCCACCTGCTGCGGCCCGCGAACGTGGACGCGGACCGGGCGAAGATCTCCATCGCCCAGCTGGGCCATCACTACGCCAACAAGGTCGTGGCGCTGAAGGACGTGAACCTCAACGTCCGCTCGGGGGAGTTCGTCTGCCTGCTCGGTCCGTCCGGCTGCGGCAAGTCCACGCTGCTCTACGCGCTGGCGGGCCACGTGGTGCCCACCGGCGGCAGCGTGGCCATCGACGGCAAGCCCATCCACGGGCCCGGCCCGGACCGGCTCCTCATGTTCCAGGAGGCGGCGCTGTTCCCGTGGCTCACCGTGCGCGGCAACATCACCTTCGCGCTGGCCGCCCGGGGCGTGCCCCGCGCCGAGCGCCGCGACCGGGCCAACACCTTCATCCAGCGCGTGCGCCTGGAGGGCTTCGAGGACACGCTGCCCCACCAGCTCTCCGGCGGCATGAAGATGCGCGCCAGCCTCGCCCGGGCGCTCGCGGTGGACCCCACCGTGCTGCTCATGGACGAGCCCTTCGGCGCGCTGGACGCCCAGACGCGCGTGCACATGCAGGAGCTGCTGCAAGCCATCTGGCTGCGCTCCGGCAAGACGGTGGTGTTCGTCACCCACGACGTGCAGGAGGCGCTGATGCTGGGCACCCGCGTGGTGCTGATGGCGCCCCGGCCGGGCCGCGTGGTGGAGGACCTGGAGATCCACCTGCCCATGCCGCGCTCGCTGGAGGACCCGTCCCTGGACGCGATGGCGCGCGACATCCGCCACCGCCTGCGCGCCGCGGAAGGGCAGGCTCCGGAGGCCCCTCCCACGGAGCCCCTGCACCGCCGCGCGCGCACGCCGTCCAGCCTGCCGCGCGCCAGCGCCGTGACCGGCCGTTAGAGGGGACACCGCCATGCTGAAGTGGGCGCAGAAGCTGGGGATGATCGCGCTGCTCTTCGCGCTCTGGGAGGGGCTGTCCCGCTCGGGCCTGTGGAACAAGCACCTGTTCCCCGGGCCGCTGGAGGTGGTCCAGACGCTCGTCGCCATGGCCCGCGACGGCCAGCTCGGTGGCGCCACGCTGCGCTCGCTGGGCCGGCTGATGCACGCCTACCTCCTGTCCGTGGGCATCGGCGTCCCGCTGGGGCTGTGCATCGCGCGGCTGTCCTTCTTCCGCAACGCGGTGAAGCCGGTGGTGATGGGCCTCCAGGCCCTGCCCTCCATCTGCTGGCTGCCGCTGGCCCTGCTGTGGTTCGGCCTCAACGACAGCGCCATCCTCTTCGTGGTGGTGATGGGCAGCGTGCTGGGCATCGCCATCGCCACCGAGGACGCGGTCAACGGCCTGGACCCGCAGCTGGCCCGCGTGGCCCGCACCCTGGGCGTGCGGGGCCCGCGCTTCTACTTCGGCGTGCTCCTGCCCGGCGCGCTGCCCGGCATCGTCACCGGCCTCAAGCTGGGGTGGAGCTTCGCGTGGCGCGCGCTGCTCGCGGGCGAGCTGCTCTTCGTCTCCGGCGGCCTGGGCCAGTTGCTCACCATGGGCCGCGAGCTGATGGACGTGTCGCAGGTGATGGCGGTGATGCTGGCCATCATCCTCATCGGCGTCACGGTGGACCGCGTCCTCTTCCAGACGGTGGAGACGCGCCTGCGGCGCCGGTGGGGCCTGACGGCGTCCGTGTGAGCCGGGAGACGCTTGCGCCCTCACGGGCATTGAAAACAGGCGGGGAGTCTCCATTAGCGTGACGCCCCATGGCTTCCGCGCGCCCCCTGTCCCTGCTCCTGGGTCTCTGCTGCGTCCTCCTGACCTCCGTCGCGTCCTGCAAGAAGGACGCGTCCTCCAACGCCAACGCGCCCCTGCGCGTGGCCTTCTTCCCCAACATCACGCACGCGCAGGCGCTGGTGGCGAACGCGGAGGGGCTCTTCGGGTCGCAGCCCGGCATGGGCCACGTGGAGGCGCGGCAGTTCAACGCGGGCCCCGCGGCCATGGAGGCGCTGGTGGCCGGCTCCGTGGACGTGGCCTACGTGGGCCCGGGCCCCGCCATCAACACGTACCTCAAGGCCGGCAAGGAGCTGCGCATCATCGCGGGCGCGGTGAACGGCGGCGCGGTGCTGGTGGTGAAGAACGCGAAGACGGCCCAGGAGCTCAAGGGCAAGAAGCTGGCGACGCCGCAGCTGGGCAACACCCAGGACATCGCCCTGCGCCACTGGCTGAAGGCCCAGGACCTGAGCCTCGCCACCGACGCGGGCGGCGACGTGCAGGTGATTCCCATCAGCAACCCGGACATCCTGGGCCAGTACCTCCAGGGCGCCATCGAGGGGGCGTGGGTGCCCGAGCCCTGGGGCGCGCGCATGCTCGCCGAAGGGGGCGGCCACATCCTGGTGGACGAGCGCGACCTCTGGCCGGACAAGCGCTTCCCCACCACGGTGGTGGTGACGACGAAGAAGGTGCTGGAGACGCAGCGGCCGCGCATCGCGGCGCTCCTGCGCATCCACGTGGCGCTCACCGAGCGCTGGCGCGCGGACCCGCGGGCCTTCGCCACGTCCGTCAACGCCGCCTTCGGGCAGCTCACGCGCAAGCCCCTGCCGCCGCCCGTGCTCCAGGACGCCTTCTCCCGCCTGGAGCCGAGCCTGGACCCGGTGCCCGCCGCGCTGAAGACCTCCGCCGAGCACGCGAAGTCGCTGGGCTTCATCCCCAGCGACGACCTCGCGGGGCTGGTGGACCTGAGCGTCCTGGACGAGGTGCGCGGCGGCGCGAAGCCGGACTAGTCCCGCTTCTCCCCCTGGAGGGACAGGGCCACGTTGTCCGTCTTCTCCACCTGGTAGAGGGCCAGGACCTGCTGCCCCTTCTCCGGCTGCTTGTGGATGGTCAGGGCGCTCAGGTCCAGCGGCACCACCGGCCCGCTCACGTCGCGGACGTACAGCGTCATCCCGGACCGCTTCACCACCGGCCCGCTGACCTGGCGCATCCGGTCCGGGTCCGGCGTGAGCTGCCGCACGGACTGGCCGGGGGAGATGAGCTCCGGCGAGGTGGTGGGCACGGTGCCCACCACGTTCGAGGGGCTGGTGCTGGCCGGCTCCGTGTACGATGACGCGTCGGCGGGGCCGTCGGCGGCCCTGCCGATCTGGGGCTCGTGCGCCAGGGCGGGGCCGGCGCCCAACAAGAGGCCGAGCGTCGGCGCGGCCCACACCATGGTTCGCCATTGTCTGCGGAATCCGTGCATCATGGTGACACCTCCGTGTCACGGGGGCGCTGCCCCCGGGGTCTGTTCCAACGTAGGGTGGGCGGCACTGAATGTTCAGCGGCGGAACACGGGCCGTGCGCGCGGCAGCGTCCCCACAGTAGGGTGGGCGCAGCGCACGCGAGCCAAGGACCGCTCGCAAACGAATACGAGGCACCTTTGGCTGGACGTACCGACGAGCAGCACCGCATCGCCCTCTTCATCGACTTCGAGAACCTGGTCACCAACACCGGCATCAGCGCCAACAACTTCGACCTGCAGCCCGCCCTGGACCAGCTCCTGGAGCAGGGCAAGGTCGTGTTCCGCCGCGCCTACTGCAACTGGTCGCGCTTCGAGGACGCGAAGCAGCGCCTGCACGACGTGGGCGTGGAGCTGGTGGACGTGCCCCCCTCCACCCGCGCCGGCAAGAACAGCGCGGACATGCGCCTGGTCATCGACGCGCTGGAGCTGTGCTACGCGCGCGAGCAGATCGACACCTTCGTCATCGCCTCCGGCGACAGCGACTTCTGCCCCCTGGCGTACAAGCTGCGTGAGAACGGCCGCACCGTCATCGGCCTGGCCGTGCGTGAGGCCAGCTCCCAGATGTTCGTGCGGGCGTGCGACCAGTTCATCTACATGAAGCCCAAGCACCGGGGCGAGTCCTCGCACAAGGACAAGGACCACGGCGGCCGGGGCGCCAAGGGCGACGAGGGCAAGGGCGGCAAGCGGGGCGGGAAGGGCCACGACAAGGGCCACGACGCCAAGGCCGAGTCCAAGGCCGAGGGCAAGGGCGGCAAGCCCAGGGCGGAGGTGCCCGCCGTCGCGCGCGAGGTGGTGCAGAGCCTGCTGCGCCGCGCGACCGGCCCGCTCAACCCGTCGCTCATCAAGGAGACCATCGTCCGCAAGGAGCCCGACTTCGACGAGCGCGACCACGGCTTCTCCACCTTCGCGCGGCTCCTGGAGGCGCTGGAGCAGGAGGGCCTCCTGCGCCGCATCCAGCAGGGGCGCCAGGGCTACATCGTGAGCCCGGACTCGGACTTCGGCGCTCCCGCGCACGAGGGCAAGGGCGGCAAGGGGCGCCACGGCAAGGCGCCCGCCCCGGTGGTGGAGGAGGAGGAAGAGGAGCTGGAGTCCTATCCGGACCCGGAGGACGAGGGGCTGTAGTCCCTCACGCCGAGGCGGCGGGCCGGAGGTGGGCCTCCGGCCCACGCAGGCCCGCTACGCCGCGCGCGGCGTGGTGGACTCGCAGAGGTGCTCCAGGAACTCCGGCAGCAGGCGGGCGGACATCACCCACAGCTTGCCCTCGCCCAGGTCCGCCAGGGACACGCGCTCCGCGTACTCCACGCAGGCCGCCTCCACGTAGTGGACGAACACCTTGCGGTCGCGCGCGCGGTACCACTCCGCCGCGTGGCCCAGGAGCGCCACGAACGCGTCCTGCACCTCCGGCCGCGCGTCGTCCTCCAGCGGCACCAGGCGCACGCCATCCAGCACGTTGAAGAGGTTGAGGCCCGGCTGCGCGGACTCGAACACCGCGAAGGCCACGGCGCGGCCCTGGTGGCGGGCCACCACCAGCTCGCGCTCGCGGGACAGGCCCGCGTCGCCCCAGCCGGTGCGCGTGGTCTCCAGGTCGAAGCGCTCCGGCACCAGGTCCAGCGCCTCGCGGTAGGCCTCCGGGCGGGTGTGCGCGACGCGGGCGAAGAAGCTCGCGCGCTCCTCCTGCGTGGGCGCCCCCACCGCGATGCTCGCGGGCTTCGTCCACGCGCTGTCCACCTCGCCCTCCATGAGGCGGAAGGGCACGAGGCACGTCTGGCCGGTGTGCGCGTACCAGGTGGCGAAGTCGAACTTCGTGTAGCGCACCCAGCGCACGTTGGCCTCGCAGTAGGCGAAGAACCACTTCACCTCGGGGTCGGCCTGGGTGGGCTCGTAGCCGCGCAGGTAGATGTCGCGCAGCGCCTCGCGCGCGGTGGAGCGGCTGCCCGCGGGCTGGTGCCGCGCCAGCTGGTGCGCCATCCAGCTGCCCGCGTAGGGCTTGAGCACGGACAGCGTGGCCTCCATACCCTCCTCCGCGGGGCGCACCACGCGGTAGCCCAGGAGCGGCGCCTCCTGGAGCTTGTCCTGCGTGCGGGAGAACTGGTCGCGCAGGCTGGTGAACTTCTCCGGCTCCTTGCCCGGGAGGCGGAAGTAGCCGGAGCGCTCGAAGAGCTTCCACGTCGCGTCGTTCCAGTCGCCCTCCACCTTCGTGGTGGGGTGGGCCTGGGCCTCCACCAGCGCGCGCCACGCGCGGGCCCCGTCGGCGTCCAGGGGCCGGACGCTCACGCCGCAGCGGCGGCCATGGGGCGTGCTGGAGATGTTGCGCACCTCCGCGCGCAGGCGCACCGGCGCGTGGCCGTCCAGCGCGACCTCCAGCACCGGCAGGCGCAGGCCCGGGTACATCAGGTCCTCGCCGGGCTCGGTGAGGAAGGACAGGCCTTCATAGGAGACATCCAGCAGGCCGCGGCGCACGTGCACCTGGGGCCAGAGCGGGTGGTCGAACTCCAGCGTGCAGGACGCGCTGGCCTGGGTGCGGCGCAGCCAGCGGTGGCGGAAGCGCACGAGCGACGTGGGCGCCGGCATCAACAGCAGGCCGCCCTCCACGCGCGCGGCGTCCGCCTGGAAGTGCACCACGCTGGAGTAGCCGAACGCCTCCAGGGTGAGGGGGCCCGGGGGGAGCGCGCCGTGCAGCTGCCAGCCGAACACGTCCTGGAGCGGCTCGAAGAAGGCGCAGGTGACCTCCACCCCGGCGTGGCCGTCGCGCGAGCGCAGGACGCCGCGGGCCTGGCGGGCGGCGAGCGCTTCACAGATGCGCGCCACGCGGTCCGCGCGCTCAATCTGCTCGCGCCACACGGGCCGCGTCTCCGGCGTGAGCAGCAGGCCGTTGTCGCGCAGCGACTCCAGGAGCCCCACGATGCGGCGGCCCGCGTCCAGCGGCGGCGCGACGAAGCGCAGGCTCACCTCCGGGCGCATCGCGTTGACGCCAATCACCTCCGCGTCCAGCGCGGTGGCCCAGCGCTCGCCCTGCCCCACCACCACGGACGCGGCCTGGCCCTTGCGGGGCACCGCGCGCGACTCCAGGTGGAGCGTCAGGTGCTCCAGGGACAGCTGCACCAGGTGCCCGGAGGAGAAGTCCGCGCCGAAAGAGGCCGCCGCGCTGAGCGCCGTTCCCACCCGGTAGCCGAGGAGGGATTCACGGCCAGCGAGCACGTCGTGAGTGTCGGTGTGCATGGGGGCTCCCTGAAGTATTGCGGGGCATGATTCTACGACGTCCGAAGAAACAGTGTTGTCCCCGGTTACGCGTGACCCGGGGAACTCGGATTCCCACAGAGTGGAGATCATTCACTCCGCCTGCACTGAGACCTTTGGGCGGTGACCTCGGCCGCGGATCGGACTGTCTTGAATTGGTTTTTCATGAGCCGGGGTTCTTCCTCCACGGACAGGCGCATGGCCTTCGGAGACAGGTGCAGGCGTGTCCCGCCCTCGGGTCGTGCGCAACCCACGAAAACAGGGCGACTCTGACACATGGCACACGCGGAGCATGTCGCATGTCGACTGGTGAGACATGCCTTGCCTCCGGGGGCGGAGGTGGGGGCGCGCGCGTTGGGGGATGACTCGCGCCCGCGCGGGGCGTTATCCCGCACGGCATGTCCTCCGCCCTGTCCAGCCTCTGTCTCCACTGCGGCATGTGCTGCGACGGCACCCTCTTCACGCAGGTGCCGCTGCGGCCCGCCGAGGCGGAGGCCTTGCGCCAGCGCGGCCTGTCGCTGACGGTGAAGGAAGACGGCGCGGTGGTGCTGCCCCAGCGCTGCGCCGCCCTGGAGGGCCTGTGCTGCACGGCCTACGCGGAGCGCCCGGACGCCTGCCGCCGCTACCGCTGCCAGTTGTTCAACGCGCTGGCGGAGGGAGAGGTGTCCCTGGAGGAGGCGAAGGGCGTGGTGGACGCCGCGCACGCGAAGGTGGACGCGGTGGTGGCAGGTGTGGGTTCCGCTGAAGGTGGAAGGGGCTCCGCGATGCGCCAGGCGCGGGTGGCCGCGGCTTCATTGGAGCTGTCCGCCGAGGCGCGCGAGGCGCTGGCGCGCGCGGAGGTGTACCTGGACCAGCACTTCCGGGGGCGCTTCCGTCGCTCGGGGTGAAAGCGCGTATCCGGGGGCCTGGAGGGCGGCTAGGCCGTGTCCGCAAATCAGAGCCAGAGGCGGATGGAGGCGATTTGGACCATCGCGAGGTAGTTGGCGGCGCGCTTCTCGTAGCGCG
>JAFADT010000655.1 GCA_023424585.1 Pseudomonadota bacterium | reverse complement strand
GTGGAGCGGGAGCGGGCCCCGCCCGCGCTCGCGTCGCTCGTGGCCGCCCGCGTCCGCCGCCAGCGCCGCTTCGGCCTGCGCGGCCTGCACCTGGCGCATGCCCAGCACCGCTTCCCCGTGGAGATCCTCATCCCGCTGCTCCTGGCCGCGGCGGTGGGGGCATTTCTTTTGATGTCTTCCTGATGCCCCCTCCCTGATGCGTTGCGTACCGGGGGCCGCTTGGCTAGCGTGCCGCGCCTTTCACAAGAGCGCGTCATGGCCGACAGCGATAACAAGACCCCCCCAGGTGAGAAGAGCGGTGAAGCGGCGGATCTCGGCTCCAAGGAGCAGGAGATCTACCAGCAGCGGTTGGACAAGGCCGAGAAGTGGCGGGCGGCCGGCTTCAACCCCTACGGCAACGGCTACACCCCCAGGCACCGGGCCGCGGACATCCTGGCGACGCACGCGAACCACTCCATGGAGGACCTGGAGAAGGACGCCCCCGTCTACGACGTCGCCGGCCGCATCGTGGCCATGCGCTCGTTCGGCAAGGCCGCCTTCATCAAGCTGCGCGACCGCACCGGGGAAATCCAGGCGCACGTGAAGAAGGACGCGCTCGGGGACCTCTATGAGGTCTTCAAGCAGGTGGACCTGGGCGACTTCGTCGCGGTGGAGGGCCCCGTCTTCCGCAGCAAGACGGGCGAGCTGTCCCTGTCCGCCACGAAGTTCGTGCCCCTCACCAAGTCCCTGCGCCCCATGCCGGAGAAGTGGCACGGCCTCACGGACGTGGAGATCCGCTACCGCCAGCGCTACCTGGACCTCGTCTCCAACCCGGACGTGAAGCAGGTCTTCCTGAAGCGCAGCAAGCTGGTGAGCTTCATCCGGAGCTTCCTCGACGGCCGCGACTTCGTCGAGGTGGAGACCCCGATGATGCACCCGCTGGTGTCGGGCGCGGCGGCGCGGCCCTTCATCACGCACCACAACACGTACGACGTCGACCTCTACATGCGCATCGCGCCCGAGCTCTACCTGAAGCGGCTCGTGGTGGGCGGCATGGAGCGCGTCTACGAGATCAACCGCAACTTCCGCAACGAGGGCGTGAGCACCCGGCACAACCCGGAATTCACGATGCTGGAGTTCTATCAGGCGTACGCCACGTACGAGGACCTGATGAACCTCACCGAGGAGATGCTCTCCGAGGCCGCCCGCCACGTCACCGGCGACTCCAAGGTGAAGTACGGCGAGCACGTCATCGACTTCGGCAAGGGCTGGAAGCGCATCCCCATGACCGAGGCCATCCGCGAGGCCGTCCCCGGCCTGTCCGACAAGGACATGGTGGACGTGGACCGCCTGCGGCAGGAGCTGCTCAAGACGGTCCACTCGGAGGTGGAGCGCCGCGCCGTGGACGCCATGAACCACGGCGAGCTGGTGGGCGCCCTCTTCGAGGCCCACGTCGAGCACACGCTCATCCATCCCACCTTCATCACCCAGTATCCCACCGCCGTCTCCCCGCTCGCCCGCCGCAACGACCAGAACCCGGAAATCACGGATCGGTTCGAGCTCTTCGTCGCGGGCCGGGAGATCGCCAACGCCTTCTCCGAGCTGAACGACCCCCTGGACCAGAAGGGCCGCTTCCAGGCCCAGCTGGACGCGAAGCAGCGGGGCCAGCAGGAGACCATGGACTACGACGAGGACTACATCCGCGCCCTGGAACACGGCATGCCGCCCACGGCCGGTGAGGGCATCGGGATTGATCGCGTCGCCATGTTGTTCACGGACGCCGCCAGCATCCGTGACGTGATTCTCTTCCCCCTTCTCAAGCCGCTGGCGAAGTAGCCACGAGGCCTCGTGCACCCCGCCGAACGGCAGACCGACTATCGCTGGCCCCTCCTGTGGGCCGGTGCCCTCGTGGCCCTCGTGGGAGCCATCCTCCTGGGGGTGGCCATCTCCGAGTCCGAGGCGTGGGCCGAGGTGGCCGGCGCCCTGGGCCTCTCCTTCGTGGGGTGGGGCGGGCTCGTCCAGTCCTTCGATGCCGGGGCGCTCGCCCTGGGCGCCCAGAAGGCGGTGGCCGTGGCCGGCCCCAAGGCGCTGGTCGCCGGGACGCTCGTCTGGCTGGCCGGCTGGGGGCTCATCGCCGCCGGCATCCGCCGCGCGCCGGCCTCCGCGGAGGGGCCCAGCCCGGCCGCGGGCGCCCCCCTGTACCCGCGCCTGGCGCGCTACCGGGACTTCTACTGGAGCACCCTGGGCGCCTACGGCGGCGGCATCCTCCTGGCGGAGCTGGTGCTGCTGCTGCTCCAGACCGTCCTCTCCAGCGGCGTGCCGTCGGACCTGGGCGGCGCGGCGCGCGAGGCGAGCGGGGGGCTGACGCTGCCGCCCACCATCGCCTTCGCCATCGCGTTCATCGTGAGCATGGGCGTGGCGTTCGTGTCCGGCTTCGTGGGCGCGTCCCGGGCGCAGCGGCTGTCCTTCCCGGAGGCCACCATCGGCGTGTTCTACCTGGGCCTGCCGGTGCCCATCCTCCTGTCGCTGATGGAGCGCGTGCCGTCCCTGCAACTGGCGCTGGGCTACCGGCTGCGCGAGGTGACGTACGTCGCGGGGCTCATCGGCCGGCCGGAGCTGGCGTACTGGCTCGTCTTCGCCGCGCTGGTGCTGGCGCTCGTCCTGGGCATCAACACGGGGTTCATCGCGGCGGGCAGCGGCCGGGTGGACCTGCGCCTGGGCTTCGAGCTGTTCGTCGCGCGCCGGCACGTGGCGGTGTTCCGCCCGTCGCTGCTGTTGGGCGCGCTCGCGGTGCTGATGTTCGGCATCATCCCGCCGCTCATCGTCTACTTCATCATCCGCGGGGCGGAGGCCGCCGTGGAGCGCACGCGCGTCAGGGCCCTGGGGCTGGCGGATCCGCTCGCCGCCGCGTCCGCGCAGCACCGGATGAAGCTGCATGAGCAGTCGCCCACCATGATGATGACCGCGCTGTCGGTGGGCGGCGTGGGCGTGGGCGTGATGGCGCTCATCATCGTGCTCAGCGTGATGAGCGGCTTCGAGGCCGACCTCCAGCAGAAGATCCTGGGCACCAACGCGCACGCGGTGGTGTCGCGCTACGCGGGCGACCTGCCGGACTACGACAAGGTGATGCAGCAGGTGAAGCGCGTGCCCGGCGTGGTGGGCCAGACGCCCTTCATCATCAACCAGGTGATGATCGCCTCCGAGGGCAACGTCGACGGCGTCATCATCAAGGGCATCGACCCGAAGTCGGTCGGCACGGTGACGGACCTGCCGCAGAACATCCTGCCCGGCGGCGACCTGGAGCACCTGGAGCACCCCGACAGGATCCTCCCCAGCAGCGCGGTGGAGGACGCGGAGGAGCGGAAGGGCGCGGAGGAGGAGGACCCCATCATCGGCAAGCCCTCCAAGCCCGCGAAGCCCACGGTGCTGCCGGGCATCATCATCGGCCGGGAGCTGGCGGCGTCGCTGCGCGTGGTGGTGGGGGACCGGGTGAACGTCGTCTCGCCCCTGGGGACGGAGCTGGGGCCGTCCGGGCCCATCCCCAAGAGCCGCGCGTTCCGGGTGGCGGGCGTCTTCTACTCGGGGATGTACGAGTACGACTCCAAGTTCGTCTACATCCTGCTCAAGGAGGCCCAGGACTTCTTCAAC
>JAFADT010000377.1 GCA_023424585.1 Pseudomonadota bacterium | reverse complement strand
GCGCTGGCCCCGGTGGCTCGCGGGGGGCCTCGCCGCCGCGGCCACGCTGGGCTTGGTCGCCCGGGGGAGGAAGGCCCTGGCCTGACGCCTCAGGGCCCGACGTCACGCCCCGGTTTCACATCCAACCCAGCTGGAGCCGCGCCACGTCCGACATGCGGCTCTGGTCCCACTGCGGCTCCCAGACCAGCTCCACGTGGGCCTCCTTCACGCCGGGCAGCGCGGACACCTTGGAGCGCACGTCCTCCACCAGCACCTGCCCCATGCCGCAGCCGGGCGCCGTGAGCGTCATCTCGATGTCCACGCGCTGCCCGCCCGCGTCCAGCGGCGTGGCCCTGCACGTGTACACCAGGCCCAGCTCCACGATGTTCACCGGGATCTCCGGGTCGTAGACCGTGCGCAGCTGCTCCCAGACCTGCTCCTCGTTGAACTCGCCGGGCACCGCGTCCGCGTCGGGCGCCTTCGCCCTGGCGGCGTACTCCTCGCCCAGCACGTCGGCGTTCTTCTCGTCGATGCGGAACAGCTGGCCGTACGGGTCCTGCACCGTGACGTTGCCGCCCAGCGTCTGCACCACCGTCAGCTCCGAGCCCGCCGGCAGCAACACCTTGTCCCCGCTGGGGATGAGCATCGCGTCCACGTCGCGCTCGATGATCGTCATCGCGCCTCGCATGAACCCTCCTCCCTACTCCGTCGACACCGACGTGGTGCGGCCATCCAGCGCCGCGTTCAGCGTGTGCCACGCCAGGCTCGCGCACTTCACGCGGGCCGGGAACTCGCTCACGCCCGACAGCACCGCGAGCTTGCCCAGGGACTCCAGGTCCACCTGGCCCGGCCCCTCCGTCACCAGCGTGTGCACGCGCTCGAAGAGGGCCCGCGCCTCCTCGCGCGTCTTGTCCTTCACCGCGCCCGTCATCAGCGACGCGGACGCCTTGGAGATGGCGCACCCCTGGCCCTGGAAGCCGATGTCACGGATGACGCCGTCCTCCAGCTTGAGCGTCACGGAGAGCTGGTCGCCGCACAGCGGGTTGTAGCCCTCCGCCGCGCAGGTGGCGCCCTCCACCACCCGGAAGTTGCGCGGGCGCTTGGAGTGCTCCAGCACCACCTCCTGGTACAGGTCCTTGAGGTCCGAGCTCACGCGAACACCTCCCTCACCTTGTGCAGTCCCTTCACCAGCGCGTCCACGTCCTCCGGGGTGTTGTAGAGCGCCAGCGACGCGCGCGCCGTGGCCGCCACCCCGAAGCGCTGCATCAGCGGCTGGGCGCAGTGGTGCCCGGTGCGGATGCAGATGCCCTCCTGGTCCAGGATGGTGCCCACGTCGTGCGGGTGGACGTCCTCCAGCGTGAAGGACAGCACCCCCGTCTTGCGCGGCGCCGTGCCGATGAGCTTCAGCCCCGGCACCGCCTCCAGCGCCTGCGTCGCGTACGCGAGCAGCCACTGGTCGTGCTGGGCCACGGCCTCCATGCCCACGGCCTCCAGGTAGTGGATGGCCGCGGCCAGCCCCACCGCGCCCGCCATGTCCGGCGTGCCCGCCTCGAAGCGGTGCGGCACGCGGTTGTAGACGGTCTTCTCCATCGTCACGGAGAGGATCATGTCCCCGCCGCCCTGGTACGGCGGCAGCGACTCCAGCATGGCCAGCTTGCCGTACAGCACCCCGATGCCCGTGGGCCCGAAGAGCTTGTGCCCGCTGAAGGCGTAGAAGTCACAGTCCAGGTCCTGCACGTCCACCGGGAAGTGCGTCACCGACTGCGCCCCGTCCACCAGCACCGGGATGTTCTTCGCGTGCGCCTTCGCCACCAGCTCCTTGATGGGGTTCACGGAGCCCAGCGCGTTGGACACGTGCGTGATGGCCAAGAGGCGCGTCTTCTCCGTGAGCAGCGCGTCCACGGCCTCCATGCGCAGCTCGCCGCGCGCGTCCACCGGAATCACGCGCAGCTTCGCGCCCGCCGCGTCGCAGACCATCTGCCAGGGCACGATGTTGGAGTGGTGCTCCATGGCGGAGATGAGCACCTCGTCGCCCGCGCCCACGTGCTTGCGGCCGTAGGTGGCGGCCACCAGGTTGATGGCCTCCGTGGTGCCGCGCACGAAGATGACCTCGCGCACGTCCTTCGCGTGGATGAAGCGGCGCACCGTCTCGCGCGCGTCCTCGAAGGCCTGCGTGGCGCGCTCGGAGAGGATGTGCACGCCGCGGTGCACGTTGGCGTTGTCGTGCGTGTAGTAGCGCGTGATGGCGTCCAGCACCGCCTGCGGCTTCTGCCCCGTGGCGGCGCTGTCCAGGTACACCAGCGGCCGGCCCCGCACCTCCTGCCGGAGGATGGGGAAGTCCGCGCGCACCCGCGCGAGGTCGAATCCAGGCCCGCTCATCCCATCACCTCCGCCGAACCCGGCAGCTTCTCCGCGAGCAACGCCTCCACCCGCGCGCGCACCGGCCCCTCCGGCACCGCGCGCACCAGCTCGCTCGCGAACGCCTGCGTCAGCATCCGCTCGGCCTCCCGCTTCGGGATGCCGCGCGAGCGCAGGTAGAACAGCGCGTTGTCATCCAGCCGCCCCACCGCCGTGCCGTGCGCGCACTTCACGTCGTCCGCGAGGATCTCCAGCTGCGGCCGGGCGTCCACCTGCGCGCCCTCGGAGAGCAGCAGGTTGCGGCTCTGCTGGCTGGCGTCCGTCTTCTGCGCGTCCTCGCGCACGCGGATCCTCCCGTGGAAGGTGCCGCGCGCGCGGTCGTCCAGCACGCCCTTGTAGAGCTCGCGGCTGGAGCAGTGCGGCACCGCGTGGTCCAGGTCCGTGCGGTGGTCCAGGTGCTGCGAGCCCCGGCCCACGAACAGGCCGTTGAGCACGCACTCGCCGCCCTCGCCCGCGAAGGCCGCGTGCACTTCGTTGCGCGCAAGCAGCCCACCGAAGGAGAACGCGTGCGACTGGAAGCGGCTGTCGCGCCCCTGCCGCGAATACAGCCCGCCCAGGTGCAGCGCGGCGTCGCCCTCCGCCTGGAGCTTGAAGTGGCGCAAGCTGGCGTTGTCCCCCAGCGACACCTCCGTCACCGCGTTGGTGAACGTCGCGCCCGGGCCCAGGCCCGCGTATGTCTCCACCAGCGTGGCCTCGCTGCCCTCGCCCGCGACCACGACCACGCGCGGGCTGGCCAGCACCGGCCCGTCGCCGCCGCGCGCGAGGAACACCAGCTGCACCGGCACCTCGCTCAGGGCCCGGGGCGCGAGCGTGAGCAGCGCGCCCTCCTCCAGCAGCGCCGCGTTGAGCGCCGTGAAGGCATGCGCCGCCGGCCGGGAGGTCCGGCCCAGCGTCTCCTGGAGCAGCGCCCCGTCCTCGCGCAGCGCCTGCGACAGCGGCTTGAGCACCACGCCCCGCGGCAGGCCCAAGAGCACCGACAGCGCCGGCACGAAGCGCCCATCCACGAACACGAGCCGGGGGCCGGGCAGCGCGAGCCGCTCCACCGCCCGGGCCACGTCCGGGCCCGCGGACACGTCCCGCACGGGCTGGAACGGCCGCGACGACAGCGTGGCGACGGGCGTGTACTTCCACTCCTCGTCCCTGGGCGTGGGCAGGCCGCGCGCCTGGAACCGGCTCAGGCCCTCCTCGCGCAGCGCCTGGAGCCACGCGGGGGCGTCCCCGCGCGCCTGGAGGGCCCGGGCCACCTCCACGTAGTGGGACGCGCTCATGGCCGGGCCTCCTTCGCCTTGCCGGCCCCCTCCGCGCCAATCCAGCCGTAGCCCTTCTCCTCCAGCTCCAGCGCCAGCTCGCGTCCGCCCGAGCGCACGATGCGGCCCGCAGCCATCACGTGCACGTGGTCCGGAACGATGTAGTCCAGGAGCCGCTGGTAGTGCGTGATCACCACCATCGCGCGGTCCTTGGAGCGCAGCGAGTTCACCCCGCCCGCCACGACGCGCAGCGCATCGATGTCCAGGCCCGAGTCCGTCTCATCCAGCAGCGCCAGCCGGGGCTGGAGCACCGCCATCTGGAAGATCTCGTTGCGCTTCTTCTCTCCGCCGGAGAAGCCCTCGTTCACGGAGCGGTTCATGAACGCCGTGTCCAGTTGCACGAGCTTCGCCTTCTCCTTGGCCAGGGAGAGGAAGTCCATGGCGTCCAGCTCCTCCTCGCCCCTGGCGCGGCGCTGCGCGTTGAGCGCCGTGCGCAGGAAGTGCAGGTTGCCCACGCCCGGGATCTCCACCGGGTACTGGAAGCCCAGGAACACGCCCGCCTTCGCGCGCTCCTCCGGCGGCGTGCCCAGCAGGTCCTTGCCGTCGAAGACGACGGAGCCCTTGGTCACCGCATACGTCTCACGCCCCGCCAGCACGCCCGCGAGCGTGCTCTTGCCGGAGCCATTGGGCCCCATGATGGCGTGCACCTCGCCGGCGCCCACCTCCAGGTGGATGCCCTTGAGGATGTCCTTGCCGCCCACGCGGGCGTGCAGGTCCCGGATGCTCAACAGCGACGCCATCACCCCACGCTCCCTTCCAGGCTCACGCCCAGCAGCTTCTGCGCCTCCACGGCGAACTCCATGGGCAGCTCCTTGAAGACCTGCCGGCAGAAGCCGTTCACGATCATCGACACCGCGTCCTCCTGAGAGATGCCGCGCTGCCGGCAGTAGAAGAGCTGGTCCTCGCCGATCTTCGACGTGGACGCCTCGTGCTCCACCTGCGCGGTCGCGTTCTTCACCTCGATGTACGGCAGCGTGTGGGCGCCGCACGCGTCGCCGAGCAGCAGCGAATCGCACTGCGTGTAGTTGCGTGCGTTCGCCGCGCTCTTGAGCATCTTCACCAGGCCCCGGTACGTGTTCTGCCCGCGGCCGGCGGAGATGCCCTTGGACACGATGGTGGACCGGGTGTTCTTCCCGATGTGCACCATCTTCGTGCCCGTGTCCGCCTGCTGCCGGTGGTTGGTGAGCGCCACCGAGTAGAACTCGCCCACCGAGTCATCCCCCTTGAGGATGACGCTGGGGTACTTCCACGTGATGGCCGAGCCCGTCTCCACCTGGGTCCAGGAAATCTTGGAGCCCCTGTGCGCGATGCCGCGCTTGGTGACGAAGTTGTAGATGCCGCCGCGCCCCTCCGCGTCGCCCGGGTACCAGTTCTGCACCGTGCTGTACTTGATGGACGCGCCGTCCAGCGCCACCAGCTCCACCACCGCCGCGTGCAGCTGGTTGGTGTCGCGCATGGGCGCGGTGCAGCCCTCCAGGTAGCTCACGGAGGCGCCCTCGTCCGCGACGAGCAGCGTGCGCTCGAACTGGCCCGTGTCCGCCGCGTTGATGCGGAAGTACGTGGACAGCTCCATGGGGCACTTCACGCCCTTGGGCACGTAGCAGAAGGAGCCGTCGCTGAAGACCGCGGAGTTGAGCGCCGCGAAGAAGTTGTCGGAGAAGGGCACCACCGTGCCCAGGTAGCGCTCCACCAGCTCCGGGTGCTCGCGCACCGCCTCGGAGAACGAGCAGAAGATGACGCCCGCCTTGTAGAGCTTCTCCCGGAACGTGGTGGCCACCGACACGGAGTCGAACACCGCGTCCACCGCGACGTTCTGGAGCCGCTTCTGCTCCTCCAGCGGGATGCCCAGCTTCTCGTAGGTGCGGAGGATCTCCGGGTCCACCTCCGCCAGGCTGTCCTTCTTCGGCTTCTGCTTGGGCGCCGAGTAGTAGCGGATGGCCTGGTAGTCGATGGGCTGGTACTTCACCGCCTGCCACGAGGGCTCCTTCAGCGTGAGCCAGTGGCGGTACGCCTTCAGGCGCCACTCCAGCATGAAGGCCGGCTCGTTCTTCTTCGCGGACAGGACGCGGATGACGTCCTCGTCCAGGCCGGGCGGCAGCGTGTCCGCCTCCACCTGGGTGACGAAGCCCGCCTGGTAGCCCCTGCGGGTGAGCTCCTGGATGGTGTCGGTGCTGCTCATGAACGGACCCCCGTGACGGAAGGAGGAGCGCTGACGGACGCCGGCAGGCCCAGGCCCACCAGCCGCTCCGGGATGCGGGGCGCGGGCGCGCGCAGGTCCGCGAGCGTCAACTTCCCCAGCGCTTCCTGGATGGCTTGATTGATGAGGCGCCAGTGGCTGCGCACCTGACAGACGGACTCCAGCTCACAGGGCCCCGCGGGCGAGCCCTGGTGCTGGCCACACTCCGTGAGGGACACCGGCCCCTCCAGCGCCGTCACCAGCTCCGCCAGCGAGATGGACTCCGCCGGGCGCGACAGGCCATAGCCGCCGCTCGCCCCGCGGTGCGAGACCACCAGCCCCGCCTGCAACAGGCCCTTCAGGACCTTGCTCGCGGACGGAAGCGAGACGCGCGTGCGTGCCGCCAGCTCTCGCGTGGTGCGGGTCTCCCCGTCCGCGCGCGCCAGCTCGGTCATCAGCACGATGCCGTAGTCGGTCATCTTGCTCATCCGGAGCATGAGTGGGTGTCTCCCGAGGCTGTCGCGGGCCCGATGCCCGCGACGGCCTCTTATGTAATGTGGACCTCCGCAGTCCACATTCAAATCCGGAAGCGCATCCAGAGCGCTCCCCTGCCCGTCACGTCGGGTGCGGGTTCGCCGCACTCCCCCGGGCAAGCTAGGGTGGGGCCGCCCTCTCTCCGTGTCCGCCTGCCCTCCGAGGAGCCTCACCGATGCGCCGTTCCCTCCCCCTCCTGCTCACCGCGCTGGCCATGGCCCTGGCGGGCTGTGAGAAGAAGTCCGCCCCGGCCCCGGCCCCCGCGCCCGCCGCGCAAGAGGGCGGCGCCACCGCCGCCCCGCCGGGGCCTCCGCCGGAGGGCAGCATCCTCATCGGCGAGGTGGGCAGCCTCACCGGCTCCGAGGCCACCTTCGGCATCTCCGCGCGCAACGGCATCGACCTGGCGCTACAGGAGGCCAACGCCGCGGGCGGCGTGCGCGGCCAGAAGCTGGTGGTGCGCGTCTACGACAGCCAGGGCCGGCCGGAGGAAGGCGCCCAGGCCGCCACGCGGCTCATCGCGCAGGACAAGGTGGTGGCCCTGCTGGGCGAGGCCGCGTCGTCCGTGTCCATGGCCATGGCGGACAAGGCGCAGGCGGCGAAGGTGCCCATGATCACCCCCACCTCTACCAGCCCGGAGGTGACGAAGAAGGGCGACTACATCTTCCGCGTCTGCTTCATCGACCCGTTCCAGGGCCTGGTGATGGCGAAGTTCGCGCGGGAGAACCTGAAGCTGTCCAAGGTGGCGGTGCTCACGGACAACAAGAGCGCCTTCTCCGTGGGGCTGGCGGACGTCTTCAACCAGAAGTTCAAGGAGCTCGGCGGCACCATCACCGGCAACGAGAGCTACTCCAAGGGCGACACGGACTTCCGCGCGCAGCTGACGTCCATCAAGAACATGAAGCCGGAGGCGGTGTTCGTCCCGGGCTACTACACGGACGTGGGCATCATCGCGCGGCAGGCGCGCGAGGTGGGCCTGCGCGTGCCGCTGTTGGGCGGTGACGGCTGGGACTCGGACAAGCTGTACGAGCTGGGCGGCTCCGCGCTGGAGGGCAGCTACTTCTCCAACCACTACTCGCCGGACAACCCCGACCCCGTCGTGCAGAACTTCCTCAAGAAGTACAGGTCCGCCTACGGCGCGGTGCCGGACAGCGTGGCGGTGCTGGCGTACGACGCCGCGCGCCTGCTGGTGGACGCGATGAAGCGCGCGCCGGACACCTCCGGCCCCGCGCTGCGCGACGCCATCGCGGCGACGAAGGACTTCCCGGGCGTGGCGGGCACCATCAACCTGGACGCCAACCGCGACGCGGTGAAGCAGGCCGTGGTGATGAAGGTGGAGGGCGGCAAGGCGGTGTTCGTCACCACCGTGAAGCCCTGAGCGAACGTCACCCGCCCCGGCCGCCCGTCCCCGCGTCAGGGGATGGGCGACTGGATGACGTAGTAGACGGAGTGGAAGTACTTGTGCAGCCCGTTGATGAGGGCGACCAGGAAGGGCCAGCCGAACACGGTGAAGCCGAACAGCGCCGCGATCACGACGCTGTACTCCACCATCGCCTGGCCCCGGGCGAGCCGCCGTGGCTCACTGCTCCTCATCGCGCCCCTCCTTCTGCTCGCGCCGCGACGACTCCCGGCCCGCGGCTTCGTCGCGGCAGGCGTTGATGCACTGCTCACGCGCCTTGCCACACTCGGTGGCACAGGAGGGCGCGCCCTTGGGGCCCGCGTACTTCTGACAGATGGTCTTGCACTGCTTGGCGTCTGCCTCGCAGCCCTTGAGGCACGAGGGCAGGGCCGCCGAGGCCACCGGCCCCGCCAACACCACCCCGGAGACCAGCGCGGCCCGAACCCATGTCATGAAGTGCTTCATCGCGGACTCCCTTCGCGCCCCATCACGGGGCGTCATTGCCTCGCTGCATCAGCGACAGGTTGAACTCCACGCCCGGCTGCAGCAGTTGGGGCCGGCGCAGGCTCAGCTGCCCCCGCATCCCCTCGTGACTGACCTCGAAGGCCACGACCTCGCCCTGCCCTTCCGTGGACGGCCCCATCTGCCAGCCCCGGGAACGCAGCGTCTCGCGCCACGCGGACTCCGCCTCGACCAACGTGCCTTCCGTGGACACGCCCGCCACCTGGTACTGGGTGAGCCCTTCCAGCCGCAGGGTGAGCACCTGGGGGTCCACCGCGGTCATGGGCACGGGCATCCAGGCGGGCGGCGGACGCTTGTTTCGCAAGGCCGGGGCCACCTGCCCCGCCGACACGAACACCACGCTCTCGCCATCCTGGTACAGCACCGAGACCAGCCGGACCTCCTCGCTCACCGGGCTCCAGTAGCCCACGTAGCCGCCGTTCTCGCCGTAGTCGTCCTGCAACACGGGCAGGCCCTTCTCCAGGAGCAGCTCCCGGTAGTGGGCCAGCACCTGCCGGGGCTTGTCCTTCGTGGTGAACCAGGCCACGGCGATGGGCGCTTCCGGGCCCAGGTAGTCCGCGGCCAGCACCTCGGGGCGGCTGCTCGCGTTCGGGTAGGGCGGGAAGTGCACCAGCGCCCGCGCGAGGATGGCCTCCTCCGCCTCGGAGCGCCTGCCCGAGGGGACGGGGGGAAGCTCCGCGTTCGCCCGGATCTCCGCCTCCTCCAGCTCCGTGGGCGCGTTCCCGTAGATGACGTCTTCCATCGCGACGCCCAGGAAGGCCCCCACCACCGCGACCGCCACCAGCAGGGCCACGGCCCGGCCCGCCCACTTCGAACGCTCCGCCATCAGCAGGACTCGGCGCTCTTGCAGCCCATGTAGTTGTTGCCCCGGGCCTTGAAGCTCTTCTCGGGCGCGTTCCGGTCCCAGTCTCGCCACTCGGTGTTGAAGTAGTACTCGGAGTGGCCGGCCTGCTTGATCTTCTCGGACGGGTTGCCTGAGCCCGTCTGCGGCTTGATGGCGACGTTGGGCGTCCGCGGGTTGTCCCCGAGCTCGAGCGCGCCGCCTACGGATACCGGGGTGACGAGGGGGGCCACGAGCGCGGGGCTGAGCAGGTTGTTGCTCATCGCGTCGGAGAAGAACTGGGTGGCGGCTGTGTTCATCGTGAGGAAGCCGGGGTTCGTCTTGTTCGCGTAGACGTTCGTCACGCCCCGGTAGAAGGCGTCGTTGCCACCGCTGAACCCGCTCTTCTGGCCCGGGCGGATGTTCAGGTCCTCGTTGATGGCCCAGGGGTCGGCGATGATGGACATCTGCTCCATGGGCAGCAGGTAGGCGGTCTGACCGTTGCTGTGACTGGCGTTGCCGTGGATGCTGCTGCCCTTGTCCTGCATGTCCTTGGCGAGGGGCACCTCGTTGGAGAACTCGGAGAAGACGTCCTGGTTCAGCATGTAGTTCTGCACGCCGATGCGCGCCGAACACTTGATGAGGCCGCCGTGGTTGAACTCGTCCGCGTAGCTGCTCTCAATGGGAACCCCCATCAGGCCCACCTGCTTGTCCGGCCCCGTGCACTCCACCTGCTGGGCGCCTGGGTTGAGCCAGCAGGGGTGAGCGGTCAGCGCCGCGTGCTGGTGGTGCTCCTCCGTCGAGCAGTCGCGCGCCTTGCCGCCCTCCATCGTGTAGTCGTCCACGCCGGATTCGTGGTCGCAGTACATCTGGCGCGCGTAGCCCTGCACCTGGCCGAAGTTGCCGTAATCCCCACCGCCACCCGCGCCCTTCGCCTTCTCCGCCCAGTCCTGGATGGTGTAGTCCCAGACCGTCGCCACCGCCGCCTCCTGGGCATCCAGCGCGTAGCGCAGGAGGTCGTCCAGGAAGAGGGCGTAGAGGAAGATGGGGATGAAGACGATCATGCTCAGGGCCATCTCCACCGAAGCGGCGCCCCGGGCACTGCGCTGAGGAGAGCGGCGGCTCATAGGCTGAGGTCCTTGGCCACGGCGATCTGCGCTGCATCCGCGTTGCCGGCGGCGGCCAGCACCTTGGCCACCTCCTCCGGCTTGAACGGGTGCAGCTTCGCGCGCCAGAAGGGGTTGAAGAGATTGGGCTGCTCCTGCCAGCCGTTCTGCCCCAGCCGGTGGTAGTAGACGAGCGCCTTGGACACCGCCGCGCCCTCGTCTGCCGCGAGCGTCAGGGTGCCGGTGCCCTGCGCGCCGTGCTCGAAGTTCAGCGTCGCCGACGAGGTCAGCTCCCAGGGGGCCTTCTGGAGGTCACCCGAGCGCAGGCTCTTGGTGACATAGCTGTAGACGCGCGGCTGGCCGTAGTCCGCGTCCGCCTGCGGGTTGCCCCGGAACTTCATGAAGCAGAGGCCCTGCGGTATGCAGGAGAGCAGCGGCTTGGAGGCCACCTGCTTGAAGTCGTGCTGGTCCTTGTGGCCCTGCTTCGGGGTGTGGCCGCCGCCGTTCTCATCGCTGTAGACCTCCGCGTCGAAAGGCATGAACGGCCCGATTCCATGGCGCCACTGGTTGGCCATGGCACCCCCGTCCTCCCGCGACACCACCGTGGTGCCCTGGATGCCGACGCCGCCCACGGGGTTCCAGTCCTTCTTGCCCTTCCCGATGCTCGCCGCGCTCTTCATGATGAAGGGAATGGGCGCGTGGATGCCCTCCCCGGGGATGTCGCTCGTCAGCTCCTGCAGGAAGGTGGGATGCAAGGTGAGGGGGAAGATGAGCGCCCCCGCGTCGCGGGTCGCCGGCCAGCCGGGGCGGCTGGCGTTGGCGATCTCCGTCATCGTCTTCTGGACCGCGACCTGTTTGGCGTTGGGCTCGCCGCCCATGCACGGCATGCCGTCCACCACGCAGTTGAACTCGTTGGCGTTCATGCCGCCCACCGCGCCCGCGATGTTCGATGCCCCCTTGGCGTTCCACTCCGTCAGCTCCTTCAAGCCACTGGAGCTGCCGCTCGTGACCGCCGCGACGACCTTGGCGTGCGTGGCTATCTGGGAGCCGTTGACGACCTGGATGAGTCTCTGCAGTCCCTTGGTCGTGTCTTCGAAGGGGCCGTCCAGGTCCTTGATGTTGTCCGCGTATGTCTTGGCCTTCTTGGAGTACTTGTTGGCGATCTTGATGGCTTCGATGGCGTCCTTGCAGTGCTGGATGCAGGGAGGCCAACAGGCGAAGCACTCCAAGAACTCCATGCCCATGATGACGTAGAAGTTGTTCTGCGACGCCTTGAGCATGCCGTAGGTCAAGCTGGCCGTGGACATGTACGCGTGCATGCTGGTCATCGCCACGTAGGAGGCGGCGATGGCCCTGTTGCTGACCGCGTAGTAGTTGAGGGCTCGCGCCTCCAGGACGGCCATGGAGTAGGCCATGGTGTCACTGTGCTGCTGCAGGTTGATCTTCTGCCGCAGCGCGTGGCTGAGGTTGAAGCTCAGCATCACCATCAGGGCCAACACCAGGAAGGCCAGGCACGCCAGGACCATGGACTGGCCCCGGGCGCGCCGCCGGCGGCGGCGAGGCGGATGCTGCGCGGCGGCTACTGGTTCTGGAACGAGAAGAGGCATGTGTTGCTCTCCGGCAGCTTGTTCTTGCCCAGATAGAGATTGGACTGCATCCGCATGGTGTAGGTGGCGCGGATGGGAACCACGTAGACCTTCTGCCCCGCCGCCGCGTCGTAGGCGTTCATGTCCTTTTCGAGGAACGCCTTCTGGCTGGGGTCATCCTCCTTGCCCAGCCGGAGGACGAAGGGCAGCTCCTTCGCGCGCGCGATGTTGTAGATGACCACGTCCGCGAACGGGATGACCATGCGGTAGTTGAACGTGAGCTGGATGCGCAGCTTGGAGCGCTGGCTGTCCTTCCAATCGCCGGAGCTGGTGATCTTCTCCGGGTTGTCGAAGTCCACCTCGCCGGAGGCGCCCCCCAGGTCGCCGCTCAACGGACCGCAGATGGTGACCTTGGTGTATGGAATGGCGGTGCCCGTGATCTTGTTCGTGAGCACCTCCGGCCACATCCACTTCTGTTGGAAGTCCGACGCGCTGCCCACCGTCATCATGTTCTCGGTGCCGTTGCTGCCACGGCTGACCATGGGCAGCAGCACCGCCAGCGCGGCGCGCTCCATCTTCTTCACGTCCGCGTTGTGAAGGGCGCCAGCGC
>JAFADT010000249.1 GCA_023424585.1 Pseudomonadota bacterium | reverse complement strand
GGGTAGTTCCAGGGCGCCAGGATGAGCACCACGCCCTTGGGCTCCGGGTGCACCTCGCTCTTCGTGCCCGCCAGGAGCAGCGGCGCCCCCACCTTGCGCGGCTTCATCCACGCCTTCAGGTGCTTCTGCACGTGCGCCAGCTCCAGCAGCACCGGGAGGACCTCCGTCGCCTCCACCTCCGCCGGCGGCTTGTGGAAGTCCTCGTGCAGCGCGTCCGCCAGCTCCTCGCGCCGCTCCAGGAGCAGCGCCTTGAGCTTCTCCAGCCGCGCGAGGCGCTCCTTCGGCCCCGTCTTCGCCAGCTCCCAGCGGCGCGCCTGGAGGCGGTCGAACACCGCCTGCAGGTCTCCCGGGACCAGGCCCTCCTCCACTGACACCACGCGCATGCCGGTTCCTCTCTCCAACCCCGGGACCTACTCCAACATCCGGGTCGCCCGGGAGGCCCACGCCTGGGCCTTTCCCCGATACGGCGGGAAGAACACGGCAGCCAGCGACTTCATCCACTGGACCATCACCGCCCGCTCGTGGCTGAACGTCTTGAAGCCGTAGTGCCCGTGGTAGTTCCCCAGGCCGCTCATCCCCACCCCGCCAAACGGCAGGTTCGGGTTCGCCACGTGGATGAGCACGTTGTTCACCACCACCCCGCCCGACGTCGTGTGCTGGAGCACCTCCTCCACCATCCTGGAGTCCTGCGAGAACACGTACAGCGCCAGCGGCTTCCCGCCCTCGTTGATGTGCGCGTAGACCTCCTCGCGCCGCTCGTAGGTCAGCACCGGCAGCACCGGCCCGAAGATCTCCGCCTCCATGATGGGCATCGTCGTCGTCACCCCGGACAACACCGTGGGTGCCACGTACCTGGACGGCCCGTCCGCCGTGCCGCCCGCCTCCACCTTCGCCCCCGCGGCGACCGTGCGGTCGAGCACCTCCTTGAGCCGGCTCCACGCCGCCGGGTCCACCACCCGCGCGAAGTCCGGGCTCGCCTGGCGCTCGGCCTCCGTCGCCCCGTAGAAGCGCGTCAGCACCGCCTTGAAGGCCTCCAGGAACGCCTGCTGCTTCGACGCCGGCACGTAGATGTAGTCCGGCGCCACGCACGTCTGGCCCGCGTTGATGAACTTGCCCCACGCCAGCGCCTCCGCCGCCGCCTTCAGGTTCGCCGACGTGTCGATGATCACCGGCGACTTGCCGCCCAGCTCCAGCGTCACGCTGGAGAGGAACTTCGTCGCCGCCGCCATCACCTTGCGCCCGATGTTCGGGTTGCCCGTGAAGAAGAAGTGGTCGAACGGGTGCTGGAGCAGCGCCTCCGCCACCTCCGCGCCGCCCTCGAACACCGCCACCTCGTTCTCCGGATAGAGGTCCCGCAGCAGCTTCGCCAGGAAGCGCGACGTGTGCGGCGTCTTCTCGCTGGGCTTGAGCATCACCGCGTTGCCCGCGGCGATGGCCGCGATGAGCGGCGCCGCCAGCAGCTGGAACGGGTAGTTCCACGGCGACAGGATGACCACCACGCCCTTCGCCTCGAAGCGCACGTGGCTGGACGCGCCCTTGAGCGTCAGCGGCGTCGCCACCCGCTTGGGCTTCATCCACGACTTCAGGTGCTTCACCGTGTGGTTCAGCTCCTCCAGCGTCGGGTGGATCTCCGTCAGCTCCACCTCCACCGCCGGCTTGCGGAAGTCCTGGTGGATGGCCTCCGCCAGCTGCTCGCGCCGCGCGAGGATGGCCTCGCGCAGCTTGCGCAGCCTCGCGATGCGCTCCGCCGCCGTGCTGCGCGACAGGTTCCAGCGGTTCGCGCGCTGCGACTCGAACACCGCGCGGATGCGGTCCACCTCGACCGAGGCCTGGGGAAGGAGGGACGCGACGGCTTCCAGCATGACAACGCTCCGTTTCTTCTCAAAGACGCGTGAAGGGTCAGCGGGCCTCGAGCCCGCGAAGCAGGGTGGTGATGGCCGCCGTCAGCTCGGCGGTGAAGTCCACGCGCAGGGGCGCCATGTGCGGCAGCGTCAGCACCTCGCGCGCCACGGGCGCGATGTCCGCCATCTGCCGCAAGCCCGTCACCAGCGCGTGCACGTGGCGGATGAGCTGGCCCGCCGCCTCCGGCGTGAGGAAGGGCAGCCGCGCCTGGAGCAGCGCCGACGTCGTGTCCATGGCCACCAGCACGCGCTCCTTGAACGCGCGCGCCTGCGCCACCGTCACGTTCTGCTCCAGCACCGTCTGCGCCAGCGCCAGCAGCCGCGTGAAGGTCTCCTCGCCCTCCAGCGACGCGGCCACCGCGCGCGCCAGCTGGGGGCCCGTCCACGCGCCGCCCTCGGCCAGGCGACGGTTCAGCTTCGCGAACCACGCGGTGAGCAGGTCGTCCAGGAGCGCCAGGAACAGCGCCTCCTTCGTCGGGAAGTAGAGGAACACCGTCCCCTTCGCCAGGCCCGAGCGCGCCGCGACGTCCGCCATCTTCACCTCGGCGAACGACGTGGCCTCGAACAGCGCCCGCGCCGCGGCCAGCAGCGCCCGCCGCCGCGCCTCCTTGTCCTCGTCCCGCCGCGCCCGCAGGGGGACGTCCCGCTTCGCGGCCAGTGCTCCCGCCATGTCATGGAGCTAAATGACCCCAGGTCATCGGTCAAGCCGCCCCCCACGCCTCCTTTCACCGGCCGACGGAGCGGACGGGGAGGGGGATGGTGTCGTGTAATCCCGTGTGCGATTCTGGATGACATGATGAGACCCATCGACGCGGAGCTGCTGTCGGGGAGCGCGCTGTACCGGGAGGTGGTGCTGCGCAAGCTGGCCCACGCGCGCGAGTCGGTGTGGATGGCCACCGCCAACGTGAAGGCCATGTACGTGGAGCGCGCGAAGGGGGCGTTCGTGCCGCTGCTGGAGGTGCTGGACGGGCTGGCCGCGCGGGGCGTGGCGCTGCGGCTGTTGCACGCGGAGCTGCCCAGCCGGCCGTTCCGGGCCGCGTTCGACGCCCGCTCGCGGCTGGTGGAGGGCGGGCTGGAGCTGAAGGTGTGCCCGCGGGTCCACTTCAAGGCGGTGGTGGTGGATGGCGCCTGGGTCTACCTGGGGAGCGCCAACCTCACTGGCGCGGGGCTGGGCGCCAAGGGCGAGGACGTCCGCAACTTCGAACTGGGCTTCGTGACGGAGGACTTCGACACCATCGACCGGACGTGCGCCCTCTTCGAGGCGGTGTGGAGCGGCGCCGAGTGCCGCGGCTGTCGGCTCCGCGCTGTGTGTCCGGACCCCATCTTGCCCTCCGGCGCCGGACAGGCGAAGAAACGGGGGCGGGGCGCGGTTCGCTTGGGGAAGTCCCGCCGCCTGCGCCGTCCTCGGGAGGACTCGACATGAAGCTGTACTTCGCGCCACGCACGCGCTCGACGCGTCCGCGCTGGCTGCTGGAGGAGCTGGGGGTGCCGTACGAGCTGGTCCGCGTGGACCTCTCCCAGGGCGCGCACAAGCAGCCGGACTACGTCCAGCACGTGCACCCGCTGGGCGTCGTGCCCGCGCTGGAGGACGGCGGCGCGCCCCTGCTGGAGTCCACCGCGCACCTGCTCCACCTGGCGGACCGCTTCCCGGAGAAGGGGCTGGCCCCCGCGCCCGGCTCGCCCGAGCGCGCCGAGTACTACCAGTGGATCTCCTTCGCGGTGACGACGCTGGAGCCGCAGCTGGAGGCCTTCCTGGAGCACACCCAGTCCCTGCCGGAGGACCAGCGCGTCCCGGCCCTGGCGGAGCGCGCGGTGCGGCGCTTCGACGCCGCGGCGCGCGTCCTGGAGGCGCGGCTGGGCGAGCGCGAGTTCCTGGTGGGCTCGCGCTTCAGCGCCGCGGACGTGCTGATGGCGTCGCTGCTGGCGTGGGCCGGAATGATGGGGCGCACGAAGGACCTTCCGGGGCTCCAGGCGTACGCGCAGCGCCACCTCGCCCGGCCCGCCGCGCGACGCGCCCGGGGGGACTAGCGCGGGGTGACGCCTCCGACCGCCAGCGCGTGGGACGACGCGGACGCGGACGTCCGGGCCCGGAGGCGGGTCCGGCGGCGCACGTATTGGTGGTGCGCGCTGTTCATCACGCTGGGCTCGCTGG
>JAFADT010000246.1 GCA_023424585.1 Pseudomonadota bacterium | reverse complement strand
GGTGACGGTTGGGCGGCGGACTGCGACGTGTCAGGAAGGTGTCACGCGGGTAGGATGCGCGGCATGTCCCGCTCGGCTCGACGCATTCCCACCGTGAACCTGTCCCACTACCGCTCCGGCACTCCCGAGGAGCGGGCCCGCTTCGTCCAGGTGTTTGGCGACGCACTCAAGGAGTTCGGCTTCGTGACCGTGGAGGGCCACGGTGTCGACGACGCGCTCATCCGCAGCACGTACGCGGACGTGGAGCGCTTCTTCCAACTGCCGGAGTCCACCAAGTCGCGCTACGCGGTGCCGGAGCGTCCGGGGCAGCGGGGCTTCATGGCGTTTGGCCAGGAGCACGCGAAGAACCGCAAGGTGGGGGACCTGAAGGAGTTCTGGCACGTGGGCCGCGAGCTGCCCGTGGACCACCCCTACCGCGAGGACTACGGCCCCAACGTGTGGCCGGAGGAGGTGCCCACCTTCCGCGAGCACACGCTGACGCTCTACCGGGAGCTGGACGGCGCGGCGACGGTGATGCTCCAGGCGCTGGCGGAGTACCTGGGCATCGAGCGCAACACGCTCAGCGACATGACGGTGGACGGCAACTCGGTGCTGCGGCTCATCCACTATCCGCCGCTGAAGGACCGCTTCATCCCGGGCGCGGTGCGCGCCGCGGAGCACGAGGACATCAACTTCATCACGCTCCTGTGCGAGGGCACGGCCGGCGGCCTGGAGCTGCTCACGCGCGACGGCGAGTGGATCCCCGTGGACACGCTGCGTGGCCAGATCGTCGTGGACTCGGGCGACATGCTCAGCCGGGTGATGAACGGCGTCATCCCGTCCACCACGCACCGGGTGGTGAACCCGCCCAGCCCGGAGCAGGACACGGTGCGCTACTCCATGCCCTTCTTCGTGCACCCGTTCTCCGACTGCATCCTGAAGCCGCTGCCGCAGACGGAGACGCCGGACAACCCCGCGCGCCACCCGCCCATCACCGCGGACGCGTTCCTCAAGCAGCGCCTGCGCGAGCTGGGCTTCCTCAAGTAGCCGCCGCCCGGGAGATCAGCGCCTCCATCGGCACACGGAAGTGGCGAGCCCCTTCCGCGCCATGGAGCCAGGGCCCCCGGCCCCTGAGCCACGAGGGCCGCCACGGGCGGCCCGTCTCGTCCGTGAGCACCACGCGGGCGACGGGGGCCAGGCGCTGGTGGCCCCGGTCGTACAGCGTGAAGAGCTGGAGCTGGCAGGCATCGTCATCGTCGCCCACGAACAGGACGTGCGTGTCGCTGACGACGATGGCGTGCGCGCCCCGCACCGGTGACTGCCAGACCGTGGAGGGCTGACCGGACCGCATGCGCACGAGCGGGAAGCCCGTGTAGCTGTAGAACCAGGTCTCCTGCTCCGAAGCGACGTTGAGCGCGTAGCAGTCCACGATGCGCTGGGACACCGCCATCCGCACCCCGCGCTCCTGCCGCTGCCCCAGCGCATCGAAGCACGCCAGGCCGTCCTCGCCGATGGGCCGCCGTGTTCCCTTGCCGCCCCAGCCCCGGTTGCCGATGACGCCTTCGTCGAAGTAGCTCACCCAGACCTGCCCGTCAGAGGTCGTCTGCACGTCAGCGATGTCGTCGCCCAGGGTCAGCTCCCGGAGCACCGCGCCTTCCGGTGAATAGACGTGGGCGTTGCGCTCATGCTGCTGCTCGGAGAGGTAGCGGCACCGCGCGTTCACGAGCAGCACCTCGCCGCCGGGAAGTCCGGGGCATCGCGAGGCAGCGTGAACCGCTCCCAGGTGTCCCAGGCGTCCGCGAAGTGGAGGCAGGCCTTCGCCTCGCGGGCCGCGAGCGACTCCGTCGTGTCGACGAATGGGTGCACTTCGACGTCGAGCGTCCTCACCATGCGCATCGCGGCCTCCGGGGAGCGGCTCGACGGTGACGCTGCCGGAACCTGACGTTCCCCCGACCGTGAGGCTCGCGCCATCCAGGAGCCGATGCCATCCTCACGGCACCGTGGCCACCGCCCTCGACCTGTTCGCCGTCCAGCCGCGCGTCGCGCTCGACGACTATGCCTCGCAGGAGACATTCGCCGCGCGCCACCGGGCGCTCGCTGCCCGTGTGGACGCGCTGCGTGCCCGGGACGCGTCGGGCCAGCCGTTGAACCCCGCGCTCGCCGTCTGGCCGGAGATGGTGGGCGCGGCGCTGGGGCTGATGGGGCACCTGCCGCGCGTGCGCCGCCGCAAGACGACGCATGGCGCGATGACGCGCGTGGCGCTCGCGGAGTGGCTCGGCATGTTCCGCACGTGGAGCGCCTTCCACCCGCCGACGCTGAAGGAATGCCTCTACGCCACGGTGGCGCCCCGCGTGCACCGGGCCATGTACGAGACCTTCTCCGGCATCGCGCGGGACTTCGGGCTGTGGGTGGTGGCCGGCAGCGCGCTCCTGCCCATGAACCGCCTGGGCCCGGACACGCCCGAGTACGAGCCCGCGGGCGCGCGCACCTTCAACACCAGCTACACGTTCTCGCCGGACGGGCACTGCGTGGGCGTCACGCGCAAGGTGAACCTGGTGCCCACGCAGGAGGACGTGCTGCACCTGAGCCCGGGCCGCCCGGAGGACCTGCCCGTGCTGGACACGCCCTTCGGGAAGCTGGGCACGCTCGTCTGCTACGACGGCTTTCGCGAACCCCACACGTCCGGCGAGCCCTGGTTCGTGCCGTGCGCGCAGTACCTGGACGCGCTGGGCGTGGAGGTGCTCGCGCAGCCCTCCGCCAACGCGTGGAGCTGGGACGGGCCCTGGGCCTTCAACGCGCCCGGCGAGACGCAGCTGCGCAGCGAGCAGTGGTTCAACGAGGGCCTCTTCACGCAGCTGCGCACCCTGAAGCGCGTACGCTACGCAGTGAACCCACAGCTCACCGGCGGCTTCTTCGACAACACCTTCGAGGCGCCCTCGCTCATCCTGGAGCGCCGGGGGCCAGACGACGTGCACGTGCTCGCCCAATCCGCGGATCCGCGCGGCGAGGACGTGCTCCACGTCACCGTGCCTCGCTAATCCCCCAGCTTCTTCTTGAGCAGCTCGTTGACGAGGCCGGGGTTGCCCTTGCCCTTCATGGCCTTCATCACCTGACCCACGAAGAAGCCGTACACGCTCTTCTTGCCGGCCTTGTACTTCTCCACCTCGCCCGCGTTCTTCGCGAGGATGTCGTCCACCACCGCCTCGACGGCGCCCACGTCGCTCACCTGCGCCAGGCCCTTCTCCGCGATGATGTCCGCGGGCGCGCGGCCCGTGCGGAACATCTCCCCGAGCACGTCCTTCGCCGCGTTCGCGGACACCGTGCCCTTCTCCACCGTGGTCAGCAGCTCGCCCAGCTGCGCCGGGGTGAAGCGCAGCGCGGAGACGGGCGTGCCCTCCTCCTTGAGCAGGCGGCTCAGCTCCCCCAGGAACCAGTTGGAGAGCTTCTTCGCGTCGGAGACGTGCTTCGCGCAGGCCTCGAAGAAGTCCGCCAGCGGGCGCTCGGCGGTGAGGATGCGCGCGTCGTAGGCCGGCAGGCCGTACTCACCCATGAAGCGCGTGCGCCTGGCGCGCGGCAGCTCTGGCAGCGCCTGCCGCTGCGCGTCCCGCAGCGCGTCCGACACGAGGAGCGGCGGCAGGTCCGGCTCCGGGAAGTAGCGGTAGTCATGCGCGTCCTCCTTGGAGCGCATGGACCGGGTGACGCCCTTGTTCACGTCCCAGAGGCGCGTCTCCTGGTCCACCTTGCCGCCGGACTCGATGACGTCCACCTGGCGCGCGGCCTCGTACTCGATGGCCTGCTTGAGGAAGCGGAACGAGTTGAGGTTCTTCAGCTCGCAGCGCTGGCCGAACGTGGTGGAGCCCTTGGGCATCACCGACACGTTGGCGTCGCAGCGGAAGCTGCCCTCCTCCAGGTTGCCGTCGTTGACGCCCAGGTATACCAGCACGTCGCGCAGCGCCTTGAGGTACTCCACCGCCTCGTCGGCGTCGCGCAGGTCCGGCTCGCTGACGATCTCCATCAGCGGTACGCCCGCGCGGTTCAGGTCCACCAGGCTCTGGCCCGCGGACGCGGACGCGTCATGGATGCTCTTGCCCGCGTCCTCCTCCAGGTGGATGCGCCG
>JAFADT010000244.1 GCA_023424585.1 Pseudomonadota bacterium | reverse complement strand
CCTCGGGGTCCACGCCCGCGCGGCGGCGGGCGTCGGTGCTGCCCTTGAACGCGGACGGGACGCTCGCGGGGGCGCCGCGCACGGTGGACTGCACGTCGCTCTACGTGCAGCTGGAGCGCGAGCTGGTGGCGCTCAACGTGGAGGGCGCGGCGGTGGCGGGCAAGCGGCTGCGGCTGCTCAACCGGGGCAACGGCGAGGGCGGCGTGGACGCGCTGGTGGACCTGGACCTGGACCGGGCGCTGGGCAGCCTGGACGCGGGCGTGCTGGGGCCGGAGGCCGTGCGCACCGTGCGCCGCTGGGAGCTGGGCGAGGCCCACGGCGTCCGGCTGTCCTTCACGGACGCGTCGCCGCTGCCGGACGGGCGCGTGGTGTTCACCGCCACGGCGGAGGCCTCGCGCGACCGCGTGGCGGACGGGCCCGTCATGGGCTCGGCGGTGGGCGTGCTCGCGCCGGACGGCACGCCCGTGTACCTGGACGCGGTGGACGCGCCCGTGAAGCTGGAGGGCGTGGACGCGCGCGTGGAGGGAGGCCGCGTGCACGTGCTGCTGGTGGCGGACGCGGACGACCCGGCGGTGCCCGCGCCGCTCCTGGAGGCCGCGCTGCCCGTGCCGGGCTAGCTAGCCGCGCTTCACCAGCAGCGGGCCGAAGGCCTGCGCCACCGGCATCAGGGAGATGACGTTGATGTTCACGTGCGCGGGGCGCGAGGCCACCCAGTGCGCCGCGTCCGCGACGTCCTCGGGCGTGAGCGGCTGGGTGTCGCCATACAGCGCGGCGGCCCGCGCGTCGTCGCCGCGGAAGCGCACGTTGGAGAACTCGGTGCCGCCCAGGAGGCCCGGCTGGAGGTCCGTGACGCGCACCGCGGTGCCGTGCAGGTCCGCGCGCAGGTTGAGCGTGAACTGGTGCACGAACGCCTTCGTCGCGCCGTACACGTTGCCGCCCGGATAGGGGAACTCGCCCGCGATGGAGCCGATGTTGATGACGTGGCCCCGGTTGCGCGCCACCATGCCCGTGAGCGCCTCCCGCGTGCAGTACAGGAGGCCCTTCACGTTGGTGTCCACCACCACGTCCCAGTCCTCCAGCCGCGCCTCCTGCGCGGGCTCCATGCCCAGCGCGAGCCCCGCGTTGTTCACCAGCACGTCCACCTGCGCGAAGTCCGCGGGCAGCGCGGCGAACGCCGCCTTCACCGCCGCCTTGTCCGTCACGTCCAGCGTCACCGGCAGCAGCCGCTCGCCCAGCTCCGCCTGGAGCGCCTCCAGCCGGTCGCTCCGCCGTCCGGCGGCGATGACGCGTGCGCCCTCCTTCACGAAGCGGCGCGCGATGGCCTGCCCGATGCCCGCCGTGGCCCCTGTCACCAGCACGTTCATGTGAATGCCTCCCACGCGAGAAGGGCCCTCCTGCCCCGCCAGGGCCCGGCCGTTACATGGCACGCGGGAGGGACGGGCGCACGCGAATGCACCCGGGGAGAGGCGTCAGTCGCCGCGATCGCGGGCGGCTTCCTCGGCGCTGCCGCCCATGGCTTCCACGGAGGTGCGCGCCTGCTTGGTGCGGTCGAACGCCACCTCCTTCTGGCCAATGCCCTCCACCTTGAGGTTGGCCAGGCGGCGGCGCGCCCGGGCGATGGCGTCCTGCACGAGCGTCGGGTCGGGGTGCGTCTTCAGGCACTCCACCCACGTCTCGATGGCCTTCTCGTTGTCGCCCGCGTCCGCGCGCAGCTTGCCCATCTCGAAGAGGGCGTACGGCGCCAGCTCCGAGTCCGGGAAGCGCGAGCGCAGGTCCGCGTAGGTGCGCAGCGCCTCCTGCCGCTTGCCGTCCACCATGGCCAGGGCCTGCGCCTGGAGGAAGAGCGCGTCGTCCACGTAGGGGCTGGTGGCGAAGCGCTCCGGCAGCTTCTTCGCCTCCAGCTCGCACTGCGGATAGTCCTGCAGCTCGAAGTACGTCTTGGCCACCTGGTACTGCAGCTCCGCGCTCTGCGGCGGGTTGCGGTGCAGCGCGGCGGTGAGCTGATCAATGGAGCCGCGCAGGTCGCGGTAGTGCACCCGCAGCAGCTCCGCCAGGATGATGCGCGCGTCCAGCGCCTCCGGCGACTCCGGGCACTGCTGGATGAGCTGGCGGTAGACGCTCACCGCCTCCTTCACCTTGCGCTGCTCCAGCCAGTACACGTCCGCCGCGCCCTTGAGCGCCCGGGCGCGCATCACCAGCGCCTCCGGGGACTCGTCGCGCATCAGCATCTCGTAGGCCTTGCGGTACTCCACCAGCGCCTCGTCCGGGCGCTTCTCGAAGGTGGCGTCGCGCGCGCGCTGCATGTGGTCCACCGGCTTGTCGCGGCACCCCGTGACGGCGAGCGCCCCCACCGCGAGCACGCAGGCCCAGCGCGACAGGCGCCGGGTCACTGGCAGGACTCCGGGATGAGGCGCACGCAGCGCGTATCGTCGCAGCGCACGCACTCGCGCTCGGAGGAGACGTCCGTCACGCACACGGAGACGCGCGACGTCCTGGGGCAGTCCTCGGCCGTCACGCAACGGTAGAGGCCCCCGTCGGTCCGGGTGATGTCCACCAGCGTCGAGCCGCAGTTCTCCAGGTCGTTGCAGCCCAGGAGCCCCGCCGCCATGACCGCCACTGCTGTCACCAAGGCGCGTTGCACGGCCCGGGTTCTAGCCAACTTCCGACCCCGGGTCACGAACCGTGCGCCCGCCCGCCCGCCCGTCTGGAAGCACGCTTCTCCCGGAAAGCGAGCACCCGCGTTTCGCGCGCCGTGCTAGCCCTGTCGCGTCACGCCCTTCCTCTTTCGCCCCAGGAGTCTGGAACCATGAGCCTTCCCTCTCGTCCTCGCGCGGTGGTGACGGGCGCCGGCAGTGGCCTGGGCCGTGCGCTGTGTGAAGCCCTGGCGACCCGCCAGGCGCGGGTCATGGTGTCGGACGTGGACGCGGCCAGCGCGGAGGAGACCGCCCGCCGCGTCACGGAGCGGGGCGGCGAGGCGCGCGTGTTCGCGTGTGACGTGACGGACCCGGCCGCGGTGGAGGCGCTGGCGCGCGCCACGGACGAGGCGTTCGGCGGCGTGGACCTGGTGGTGAACAACGCGGGCGTCGCCACGGGCGGCGCGGTGGGCACGCTGCCGCTGTCGGAGTGGAAGCGCGTGCTGGACGTGAACCTGTGGGGCGTCATCCACGGCTGCCACGCGTTCGTGCCGCGCCTGCGCAAGCAGGGCTCCGGGCACGTGCTCAACATCGCGTCCGCGGCGGGGCTCGTGTACGCGCCGAACCTGGCGGCCTACAACACGTCCAAGGCCGCCGTCGTCGCGCTGTCGGAGACGCTCTACGCGGAGCTGCACCCGCTGGGGCTGGGCGTCACCGTGGCGTGCCCCACGTTCTTCCGCACGAACATCGGCGCGGCGGCCGCGCCCTACTCCGACCCGGAGACGCGCCGCCTGAGCACGAAGCTGGTGGACCAGTCGAGGATTGGCCCGGAGTGGGTCGCCGAGCGGCTGCTCGCGGCGGTGGACCAGGGCGCGCCGCACGTGCTGCCCATGGCGGACGCGCGCTGGTTCTGGCGCCTGCGGCGGCTGGCGCCCGGCCTGTTCCTCCGGGGCGTCATCGCGGTGGAGAGGCGCATGCGCGAGCGCAGCGCGCACATCCCCGGCTGAGGCGCCTCGTCGTCAGTTGCTGCGCTGCCGCGCGGGCGCCTTGCCGGAGGTGAGCACCGCGGTGTCCACGGACGCCATCGAGTTGCGCTGCTTGAGCATGCGCGCCTTCTGGTTCTGCCGGTCCTCGTGCTTGAGGATGGCGGCCATGTGGGCGTCGGCCACCTTGCACTGGATGGCGCTCACCTCCTGGTGACGCCGTCCCAGCTCGTTCCACATCGCGAGCCGTCCCTGGCTGCCCAGGAGCCGGTCCTCGACCGCGTCCAGCGCCCGGTCCATCTGCTTGCCCTCGGCCTCCAGGGCCGCGAGCCGCGCGTCCGAGTCCTCCGGGGACTGCCCGCATCCCGTGGACACGGCGAGCCCCGCCGCCGCTGCCAGTCCGAGCCACATCCGCCGCGTCCCCACGTCGCCTCCCAGGTGCCTCGGGCCGTCCACCGGCCATGAGGCAGCGCAAGGTAGGGACGGGCCCGGGGACCGACAACCCGGGCGCAGGACAGGGAGGGAGGCGTTTCCAGGAGCGGACGTTTGGGCATTCTTCCCGTGCCGCGGGTTTGACAGTGAGGCAGAAGGGGCCCGCGTCATTCGCGTTGCATCCGCCCCGGGACCGGCCCAGGTTGGGAAGGTCATGCCCATGGGAGGAACGCGATGAAGGATTCCCCGAAGCCCGGCGCGGCGCGCTGGATGTCCGGCGCCATCGCGGGCGCGGCGCTGTCGCTGGCGGCGGTGGACGCGCACGCGGAGGCGCCCGCGCCCACGCGGCTCACGTTCAAGGACGACGGCAAGGTGCCGAACAGCCGCTTCCCGGTGCTGGTGTACCGCGCGGCGCTCCCGCGCGAGGGCGACGTGGCCGCCGCCTTCGAGAGGCGCTTCGAGGCGAACGGCTGGCCGCCGCAGTGGCGCTCCAGCGTCTACGACTTCCACCACTATCACTCCACCGCGCACGAGGTGCTGGGCGTGGCGCAGGGCAGCGCGAAGCTGCTGCTCGGCGGAGAGGCCGGACAGGAGGTCACCGTGCAGGCAGGCGACGTGGTGGTGCTGCCCGCGGGCACCGGGCACAAGCGCGTGGAGTCGAGCGGCGACTTCCTGGTCGTGGGCGCCTATCCGGAGGGGCACGGCCAGTGGGACCTCCAGCGCCCGGACGCGGCCACGCACGACGCCTCCGTGAAGCGCATCGGGCAGGTGCCCCTGCCGCCAGCGGATCCCGTCAGCGGCAGGGACGGCGCGCTGGTGCACGACTGGAAGTAGCCCTCAGGGCGCGGAGCGCGCCCTGTGCTTCAGGATGAACTCACACACCTCGCGAGCGGCGCCGAAGCCCGCGGCGCGCTGGGCCACGTAGTGCACCTGCGCGCGCACCTCGTCCGGCGCCTCCGGCACGGTGGCGGAGAAGCCCACCGCGTTGAGCAGCGGCAGGTCCACCACCTCATCGCCCATGTAGCCGCAGTGCTCGGCGGACACGTTGAGGATGCCGAGCAGCTTCTCGAAGTGCGCCACCTTGTCCTGGCTGCCGAAGTGCACGTGGCGCAAGCCCAGCGACTGCATGCGCATCTGCGCGGAGAGGCTGTCGCCGCCGGAGATGGCGGCCACCTCGATGCCCGCCTCCTGCAAGCGCTTGATGCCCATGCCGTCGCGCACGCTGTACATCTGCGTCCAGCCGGAGTTGGGCACCCAGAAGATGCGGCCGTCGGTGAGCGTGCCGTCGATGTCGAAGATCATCACCGACAGCCGCGCCACGCGCGCCTTGAGCGCCTCCAGGTCCTGGTTCATCCGCGCCTCCCGAGCTACTTGGGCACGGCCTTGAGCGAGGCCTTGCCGTCCTTGATGACGACCTTGAACTCCACGGCCTTCGCGTTGTGCTGCTTGAGCAGCTCCGGCACCTGCTTGCGCAGCGTGGCGGCCACGGACTCGTAGGACAGCTTGGACGTGTCCTCCTGGCAGCGGCGCTTCGCGGTGACGTACGCGTCGTACACCGCGCGCAGCTTGTCGTCGGACATGCCGCCGTTGGGTCCCGCCGCCGCGGGGCGGGGCGCGGCCGCCGCCGGACGCGCGGCCTGCTGCGGAGCGGCCGGCGCC
>JAFADT010000179.1 GCA_023424585.1 Pseudomonadota bacterium | reverse complement strand
CTCCCAGCCCGCGAAGAAGATGACGCGCAAGGAGCGCGAGGCCGAAGCGAGGCGCCAGCGCGAGGAGGCGGCCCGCCTCAAGCACGAGGAGGAGCGGCGCCAGAAGGAAGAGGAGGCCCGGCGCAAGCAGGAGGAGGAGGCGAAGCGCAAGGCGGAGGAAGAGGCGAAGCGCAAGGCGGAGGAAGAGGCCCGGCGCAAGCGCGAGGAAGAGAAGAAGCGTCCCAAGCTCGACGAAGACGATCTCCGGAACTACTAGCCATGCGCCGCCTTTCATCGCTCATCGTTCCCTCGGCCCTCGTCATGGGCCTGTCCGCCTGCAGCCTGCTCGTGAGCTTCGACCCCGAAGGGCAGCCCTGTGACCGGGGCCAGTGCCTGGAGGGCTACGTCTGCCGCGACGAGGTCTGCACGGCCGAGGACGGCACTCCCTCCGACGCGGGCACAGCCGATGCCGGCACGTCCGACGCCGGCACGTCCGACGCCGGCACGTCCGACGCGGGTGACGACACGGACGCCGGCCTGCCGGACGGCGGGCTCCTGCCCGAGGACGGCGGCGAGGGCTGACGCTCCCCTCGCCAGGCCCGCGTCACCGGTCACCGCACCGGACCGGGCCTCTCCCGGCGGGCCGCGTCCTGGCCTGCCGCCGCCGCGCCTGTGGGGTCCCTGCCTTCAGGGACCCCGGGCGCGGCACCCTGTGAACACCCTCGCACGTGGCCGCCGGGCCGCGCCGTGTCCCCCCGGACACGGCTGCCTGTCCGCGCGCCACCGCGAAACCCCCGTCATTCCAGCCACCTGCACGCGACGTCCGCGCCGGAGCGGACCGCCGGTGCGTGGCATCATCCGTGCTCTGACGCGGGCCCAAGGAGGCATCATCGACATGGGCAAGCGCGTGGGAGTGCTGATGGGCGGGTGGGGCGAGGAGCGGGAGGTTTCGCTCAAGACGGGGGAGGCCGTGGTGGCGGCCCTGGAGACCCTGGGCCACGCCGTCACCCGCGTCTTCGCGGGCCCCGGCCTGGACCGGGCGCTGCGCGCGGCGGACCTCGACGTGGCCTTCATCGCGCTGCACGGCCGCATGGGCGAGGACGGCCGCGTGCAGGGCCTGCTGGAGCTGCTGGAGCTTCCCTACACCGGCTCCGGCGTGCTGGCCTCCGCGCTGGCCATGGACAAGCCCATGGCGAAGAAGCTCTTCCAACTGCACAACCTGGCCTCGCCCCGGGGCTACCGCGTGGCCCGCGAGGACGCGGAGCGCGCGCTCGCGCTGCACGGCGACAGCGGCTTCCCCTGCGTGGTGAAGCCCGCGAAGGGCGGCTCGTCCGTGGGCCTGTCCGTGGTGCACGACGCCGGGGCGCTGGTGCCCGCGGTGGCCCAGGCGTGCCGCTTCGGCGGCGAGGCCCTGGTGGAGCGCTTCGTCCAGGGCCAGGAGGTGACCGTGGGCATCCTCGGCGACCGCGTGCTGGGCAGCTGCGAGGTGTCCTACCCGCGCGAGGGCTTCGACTACGAGGCCAAGTACAAGGGCGGCGCCCAGTACTTCCTCCCGCCCCGCCTGTCCGACACGCGCCGCGTCAACGTGGAGGCGCTCGCGCTCGCGGCGTACCGCGCCCTGGGCTGCCGGGGCTACGGCCGCGTGGACCTGATGTGCTCGGACACGGAGAACGACGTCGTCCTGGAGGTGAACACCCTGCCGGGCTTCACCCCCACCAGCCTCCTGCCGAAGATTGCCGCCCGGGCGGGCCTGGACTTCCCGGCGCTGGTGCAGGGCGTGCTGGAGCTCGCCACCCGTGACGAGTCCCACGTGGCGGAAGGCCCTGCCGTCACGCCGGTGGTGCCCGTGCCCCTGCGCGCCGCCCGCTAGGTCCTCCATCGCTCGGAGCACCCGGGACGTCGTCCCCAGCCGGGGCCGTGAAGGTCCCAAGCCTCGCCCTAACGCAGGGAAGAAAGGGGTGACATCCTGCGTCAAAACCGCCTTTCAAAGCCTCTCGAATCCGGGGAATAGTTTGACACGACCCGGGTGGCTCCCTATTGTCCGCCGGCGATCAGTAGCCGGAAGGTCAAAGCCCTGTCTTTACGGGCACATACGGGGCGGGGCTCAGCAGACCCACAGGCGGCGGTCAGCGTGAGCGGTCGGTTGGCATGCCGCCACGTCTGGTAGGACCGCTGGCGACAGGGCCAGCGGGAGGGGCTGAGCGTCACTGATGACCACCGTCGAGATCATCTTCCTGGCTGTCTATTTCAGCCTGCTGAGCGTGCTGGGGGTCTACGGCTCTCACCGCTACCGCATGGCGTTTCTGTATTACCGCCACAAGTTCAAGCTGCCGACGCCCAACGGCACGCTGAAGGCGCTGCCCAGGGTCACCATCCAGCTGCCCATCTTCAACGAGATGTACGTGGTGGAGCGCCTGGTGGAGTCGGTGTGCCGCATCGACTACCCGCGCGAGCTGCTGGAGATCCAGGTGCTGGACGACTCCACGGACGAGACGTGCGCCATCGCGCGTGCGTGCGTGGAGCGCCACCGGCAGAAGGGCCACGACATCGTCTACATCCACCGCGTCAACCGCCAGGGCTTCAAGGCGGGCGCGCTGGAGAACGGCCTCAAGCTGGCCACGGGCGAGTACGTGGCGGTGTTCGACGCGGACTTCGTCCCGAGCCCCGACTTCCTGATGCGCACGGTGCCGTTCTTCGCGGACGCGAAGGTGGGCATGGTGCAGGTGCGCTGGGGCCACCTGAACCGTGAGTTCAGCATCCTCACGCAGGCGCAGAGCATCTTCCTGGACGGGCACTTCATCATTGAGCACACCGCGCGCAACCGCGCCGGCTGCTTCTTCAATTTCAACGGCACCGCGGGCATCTGGCGCCGCACCACCATCGCCGACGCGGGCGGCTGGCAGCACGACACGCTCACGGAGGACCTGGACCTGTCCTACCGCGCCCAGCTGAAGGGCTGGCAGTTCGTGTTCCTCCCGGAGGTCATCTCCCCGGCGGAGGTGCCCGTGGACATGAACGCCTTCAAGAGCCAGCAGCACCGCTGGGCCAAGGGCTCCATCCAGACCGCGAAGAAGCTGCTGCCCACCATCCTCAAGAGCGACCTGCCGCTGCTGGTGAAGCGCGAGGCCTTCTTCCACCTCACCAACAACATGGCCTACCTGTTGATGGTGCTCCTGTCCGTGCTGATGCCCATCAGCATGGTGGTGCGCTTCCAGCACGGCCTGTACGGCACGCTGTTCCTGGACCTGCCCTTCTTCATCACGGCCACGGCCAGCGTCTGCGTCTTCTACGTGGCCGCCCAGCGCGAGCGCGGCGTGAAGGGGTGGGATCGCTTCAAGTACCTGCCCTTCCTGATGAGCCTGGGCATCGGCCTGGCCATCAACAACGCGAAGGCCGTGGGCGAGGCGCTGCTCAACCAGCAGTCGGGCTTCGCGCGCACGCCGAAGACGGGCGCGGAGGGCAAGAGCGTCAAGGCCGTGAAGAAGAGCTACCGGGGCAGCAAGACGCTGATGCCGGTGGTGGAGCTGCTCTTCGCCGCCTACTTCACCGGGGCGCTGTGGTTCGCCATCGACTCGCGCATCTACACGTCGGTGCCCTTCATCATCCTGTTCCTGGCGGGATTCCTCTACGTGGGCGTGTCCAGCCTGCTCCAGGGGCTGGCCGGCAAGGCGAAGGTGGCCGAGGCCGCCCCCGCCGTGACGTCCTCCGAGGAGCAGCCGCGCCAGGCGGCCTGAGTCCCCGGCACCGCTTCGCGCTTCCCCTTCGCGCCGCCGCTTCCCACCTGGATTCACAGGGCGGGGAGGGCGGCGCGGTGCTTTTCCCCGTGGGGCTACAGGCCCGCGTCGGGCGCGCCGCGCAGCAGCACCTGTTCCTGGCGCACCGGGGCGGGGCCGGAGGTGGCGGGGCGGCAGCCCTCGTCGATGGCGGTGCTGGACGCGGCCCTCAGCGTGAGGCCGGCGTCGGTGCAGGCCACGGCCTCCGTGGGGAAGGTGACGGGGCAGGGCGTGCCGGAGGCGCTGAAGCCGGTGGCGCGCGTCTCGCCCACGAAGCCCTCCGGCGTGCGGGTGAGGACGATGCCCACGGACCCCGCGTCCGGGGACTCCACGCCCCCATCCGCCCACGCGCGCACCACCGCGAGCGACAGGGTGCGGCCGTCGTCCTGGCCCAGGTACCGGAAGGCCGGGTTTTGCGCGTGGTGGTAGTCGCCGGACTGGTCCTGCTCACACCCGGGCGGCACGTGGATGGGCGGCGGCGTGGAGGCCGTGGCGGTCTCCACCCGGGGCGGGGCCTTGCCCGGACAGGCCGTGAGCGAGAGGACACAGAGGCCAAGGGGGAGGGTGACGAGGGCGCGGTGCATGGGGCGCGGATATTCTCCCAACGGACGGCCCGGTGGGACGGTGTTTGCTTCCCCTGGGGTGACTCTCTAACCTTCGGACCGACATGAGTCTCCGCCGCTTCGCCATCCTGTCGCTCGTCGCCACCCTGGCGCTGCCGTCCGCGGCGTTCGCCCAGGACATTGATGAGCTCCTGGGGCCTTCAACGCCGCCGCCCACCAAGTCCAAGGCCAAGCCCAAGCCGGCGAAGACGACGGTGAAGCGCAAGACGCCGCCCAAGAAGGAGAAGGTGGGCGCGCGCAAGGGCAAGGCGGGCAAGAACGCCGCGACGGCCACCGCCGAGGACACGACGCCGCAGAAGGCCACGCTCGCGCTCAAGCTGGGCAGCAACGCGCGTGGCGCAAAGGTGACGGTGGACGGCCAGGAGGTGAACCCCCAGACACCGCTGGAGCTGACGCCGGGGGAGCACATCGTCATCGCCCGCCGCCAGAACTATCTGGAGTTCAACCAGCAGGTGACGCTGGCGCCGGGCCTGACGACGGAGCTGCTCATCGCGCTGGACGCGGCCACGGGCTTCGCCACCCTGCGCGCGGACGTGCCTCGCGTGGTGGTGTTCGTGGACGGGGCGCGCGTGGGCCTCGCCCCCATCGACAACCACCCCTTGACCCAGGGGCCGCACGAAATCGAGTTCCGCGGGCCGGGGCTCAAGGACGTGAAGAACATCAACGTGCGCGCCGGCCAGCTCTACGTCGTGGAGGGGCGCCTGCGTCCCTCCGCCGACACCACCGCGTCGGTGGCGCAGGCGGGCGACACGCCTCGCTCGACGGTGCTGGAGCCCTCGAAGACCGCCGAGCCGATGGACCAGCCCGGGCTGGCGCTGGGCGCCGAGCAGCCGCCGGAGGTGAAGGAGAGCACCAGCAAGTCCTGGTACCAGAAGTGGTACGTCTGGGTGGGCGTGGGCGTGGTGGCCGCCGCGGCGGGCGTCGGGGCCTACGCGGCGACCCGGAGCCCTACAGAACTCACTGCGGACGGCGTGTGCGGCAGAACGTGCGACGGCCAGATTGGCTTCTCCAGCCTGCGCCCGGCCCTGCCCGCGAACGGCGTGCGCTTCTGACCGCGCGGGGCGTGCGCCCTCCGCGCCCGCCCGGCCCCACCGGGGCCGCGTTCAGTGGCCTCGCAGGTCGTCCTCGGCGCGGCCCGCGCCGGGCTCCAGCCGGAGGAAGACGTTGGTCACGCGGCCCACGCCCCAGTAGTCCAGCGCGGTGGCGCGGAGGCGGAAGGGCTCGGACTCCGGCAGCAGGGCGGTGACGTCCACCTCGTTGGGCTCGAAGCTGAAGGCGCGCCGGCCCACGTTGTCCACCTGCTCGTTGCCGATGAAGACGCTGTCCGCGAAGCCCACGGCGGCGCGGCGCGACACCTTCCCCTTCGTGTCCAGCACCTCCAGCAGGAGGAAGTTGTCCACGGAGAAGCCCTGCGTGCAGGCCGCGTCTCCGCAGAGCTGGGCCTTGGCGCCGTCCAGCAGCAGCTGCGGCGTCTCGCCGGTGGCGACGACGCGCGGCGTGCGCTCACCCTCGCGCGTGTCCACCTCCACGTCCTCGCGCTTCGCCTCCAGGCGCGCGGTCTCTCGCTCGGGCGTGGCGCTCAGCAGCTGCACCGAGCGCGGCTCGGGCGGCGCGGCGGCGGTGGACGGGGGAACCTGCTTCGCGCAGGCCAGGAGGCTCAGCGCGGCGGCGGAGAGGGTCAACGTTCGCGAGTGGCGCACCCGGAGGCTTGTAGCGAGCGGCCCCGGACGGGGTCAATTAGCATGCCTCCCATGCGGACCCTCCCCGGATGGTGGCTGCTGTGCGCGCTGGTCGCGAGCCCTGGGGCCGCGGCCCCTCCTCCCGCCCCCGCCGTCCCCGGCGCGGCCAGCGTGGCGCCGGAGGTGCAGCTGTGCCTCCAGCACCTGAAGCCGGAGGAGCGGGACCGGGCCGCGCGGGCGCTGGGGCCGCTGGAGTCCGTGCCGCTCTACCGCGTGCAGTTGGAGGTGGAGCCGAAGGAGCGGCGCGTCTGGGGCAAGGTGCAGGTGGAGCTGGTGGCGAAGGGGCCCCTGCCGGTGACGGAGCTGTACCTGCGGCTGACGCCCAACACCCGCTCCCGCCAGGTGACGCTGTCCGGCGCGAAGCTCAACGGGAAGGCCGTGGCGCTGGAGGTGGGGCCGGAGCCCACGCTGCAACGCATCGCGGTGGAGCCGCCGGTGGCCCCGGGCGGCAAGGTGGCGCTGGAGGTCGCGGTGAAGGGCACGGTGCCCAAGGCGGCGCCGGGCGCGGAGTCACTGCTGGGCGCGGGCGGACTGCTGGGGGGCGGCGCGAAGGGCGGCGCGGATGACCACGGGGCTTTCTCCGCCACGGCGGACGTGGTGAGCCTGGTGGGCGTGGTGCCGCAGGTGCCCCCGGTGGATGACCAGGGGCAGCCGTGGGCGGGCCCGCAGGGCACGGGGGACCTGGCGCTGTACGAGCC
>JAFADT010000176.1 GCA_023424585.1 Pseudomonadota bacterium | reverse complement strand
GTAGCCGGAGAAGTCCTTGGGCACGCGCTGGTCGGCCTGGGTCTCCTCGGAGAGGCCCACGGCGGAGAAGCGCGCCAGCTCATAGCCCGCGCCGAAGTAGCCGAAGCGGAAGCCGCCGCCCTGCCGGCGCCCCTGCACCGTGACGCTGAGCTGCGTGCCCTTGAAGTTGCCCTCGAACGCGACCCCCAGCAGGCCGCCCACGTCCTGCGCGCCGGCGTTGAGCCGCGCGCCGCCGGCGAGCAGGGCCCACGAGCGCAGCCGCTCGCCCTTGTACATGGCGAACTCGCCGCCCACGGACGCCACCGTGGCCTGCGGCGTCACCCCGCCGGCCTCGCCGAAGTCGTGCGCCGCCGACGCGCGCACCAGGTAGCGGTCGAAGCTCGCCTCGCTGTCGCTGGCGATGCGGCCGATGTCCAGCAGCAGCTCGCCGGAGAACACCCGCGCGGCGAGCACGTCGCTGGCCAGCAGCTGCACGCGCGCGGGCCCCGCGGTGAACGACAGCGTGCCGCCCGCCGGGTGGTAGTCCGGGTTCAGCTGGTTGTCGTAGCGGTTCACCAGGTAGCCGCGCCCCAGGGACTCCTCCAGGAACGGCTGCACGCGCAGGCCGAAGCGGCCGGACTCGTCGCCAATGCGCAGCAGGCGCACCACCTGGCCATAGTCGCTGCGCTCGTCCCAGTCCTCGCGCCGCAGCCACGCGCCGTAGTCCGCGTCCTTCTGCTTCGGCTCGCTGTCCAGCAGCCGGAAGCGCAGCGGCGCGCCCAGCATGAACGCGAAGTCCTCGCCGCCATCCACGCCCAGCGACGGATACGCGTACCCGAACAGGTCCTGCTTCCCGCCTCGCGTCCCGGACGGGAAGCTCAGCGGCCCCACCTCCAGGAGCGCCCGGAACCCGATGCCCCCGGACTCCTCCGCTCCCCCGGAGGACTCCGGCGCGGAGGAGGTCTCCTGCTGCGGATCATTGGGGACCTCCTCGACGGTGGAGGACTGGGAGTGAAGCAGGGCGAGCAGAGCCACGAAGGGAGCACCAGTCATTGGTGCTCACTCTAGTTGGCGAGGCGCGGGGTGGACAGACGAATACCCGGTACGACCCGCGAGCAGGCTTTCCCGGGTATCCGCCTTCGCGTGGGGCGCGATCAGTTCGTCGGATCCGGCGTGGCGTCCGTCTCCACCTGGGACTTGTCCGTGGAGGTGTCCGTGCGCGGGCTGTCGACATCGCTGTTGATGGCGCCGGAGCTGCTCTCGTCGCTCACGTCGCTCTTGCCGTCGGTGCGGGTGGAGCCGGAGCCGCCAGTGCCCCCCAGGTCGCCTTCGGTGCCCAGGTTGCCCTGCTCATTCGGGTCGCGGTTCTGGTTCACCGCGCCGGAGGGGGACTGGGGGTCGCCCAGCTCGGTGGGCGTGTTCTGCTGCACGTCCCACTTCTGGCCGTCCCGGGTCTTCACGGCCTCGTCGGGAGCGCCGGAGCCGCCGGTGGCCTCGCCCTCGTAGACGGTGGGCGCGTTCATGCGGTCGCGCTTCTCCAGGTCGCTGACGTTGCCCGTCTCCCCGGGCAGCTCCTGCCGCGAGGTGTCCGACGACGAGGAGTCGACGCTCCCGCCGGTGTCCTGGGCGCTGCCCGCGCTGCCCGAGCCGCCCATGGCGCCGGCCTCCGGCGACGAGGCCTCGCGCGTGTTGGAGTTGTGGCTGCAACCGTACAGCGACAGGGCGGCGATCGCCGCCAGCAGGGGAAGCTTCATGGGAAATCTCCGTGCGTGTCGGGTGGGTTCAAGTCGGCTATCGGAAAGTGGGGACGCCCTTCCGGCAGGGACAAGGACGCACACGGGCTCCCGCTACCCGACCCGTACCTGAGCGGCCGGGGAGACGAGCGCCCGGGTGCTGGCCAGGCGACCCGGATGAGGACGCCAATGCCTCGCATCGCGCCTGGCTTCTCCGGCCAGCCCGCAAGCCCGAACACAGGCCGCGTCCGCCAGCCGCGGACACCCGCTTGACTACGCCTGTAGTCAGGCGTACCTTGCTTCATGACTACAGCTGTCGTCATGAAGGGCAGGGCGCATGAAGAAGCCGGTGGGAGAGCAGGAGCTGGCGGTGCTGCGGTACGTGGCCGAGCACGGCCCGGCGACGGTGGGTGAGGTGGCCGAGCGCTTCGGTGAGGCGCAGGGGCTGGCGCGGTCCACCATCCTGACGGTGATGGAGCGGCTGCGGCTGAAGGGGCACCTGACGCGGACGAAGGTGGACGGGGTGTTCCAGTACGCCTCGCCGGTGGCGCCGCAAGCGCTGCTGCGCGACGTCGTGGGGAACTTCGTGCAGCGCTCGCTCAGCGGGTCGCTGTCGCCGTTCGTCACCTACCTGTCGGAGACGGAGGACGTGTCCGACGAAGAGCTGAAGCAGCTCCAGGACGTCGTGGCGCGCCTGCGCCAGAAGCGGAAGGAGTGAGCCTCATGACGCCTCTCATGACCTCGCCGTGGTGGTCGTCGTGGTCGGAGTCGGTGTGGCGCGCCTCGTGGCAGGGGGCGCTGTGCGCGCTGGCCGTCTGGGTGATTGCCCGGACGGTGCCGCGCCTGCCCGCGGCCCTGCGCGCGGGCCTGTGGTGGTTGGTGGCGCTCAAGTTCGTGCTCACGCTGGGCTGGCCCAGGCCCATGCCCCTGGCGCTGCTGCCCGTGGAGACCGCGCCCGCGCAACCCCAGACGGTCCGCGCGGCGGGCGCCTCATCCCAGACCTCGGGCCAGATGCTCCTGCTGCGCGCCACGCCGGCCGCCGCCACGCGCATCCAGGTGTCCAGGTCCGTGTCGTCGCAAGGACAGACACAGGCCTCCATGGTCGTGACCCCGGAAGTCCCCTCGACGCGCGCGCGGCTCGCGGCCTTCCTCCAGGGCGCGGTGGCGTCGCTGCGCGCGCAGCCGTGGACGGTGGGCCTGGGGTGGGCGCTGCTCGTCCTGTGGGGCGCGGGCGTGGCGTGGAAGGTGCGGGGCCACGTGCGGGCGTGGCGCCAGGTGCGGGGCATGCGGGAGCGGGCGCGGCCCCTGCGTCACCCGGTGCTGGAGGAGGAGGCGGAGTTCCTCGCGAATGAAGCGGGCCTGCGCCGCCCGCCCACGCTGCTCGTGTCGGACGAGGTGGTGAGCCCGCTGGCCGCGGGGCTGGTGTCGCCGGTCATCGTGCTGCCCGCGAAGGCGCTGCGCGACCTGCCGGAGTCCGCGCTGCGGATGGCGCTCGCGCATGAGGTGGCGCACCTGCGGCGCGGAGACCTGTGGCTGGGCTGGGTGCCGGCGCTGGCGGAGACGGTCCTCTTCTTCCACCCGCTCGCGCGCCAGGCGGCCCGTGAGTACGCGCTCGCCCGGGAGGAGGCGTGCGACGCGGAGGCGCTGCGCCTCACCGGCGCGGAGCCCGCGGACTACGGCGAGCTGCTCATCGCCTTTGGCATCACCCGGCCTCCGGGCAGCGCAGCGGCGCTCGGGGCGTCGGCCCACCTTCACGCGCTGCACAGGAGGCTCCGCATGCTGGAACATGTCGACGTCGTCCCCACCCAACCCCGCCGGTGGCTGAAGGGGGCGCTGTTCGCCCTCGGCGCCGTGGTCCTGATGCCCTTCCAGGTCGTCGCCAAGGCGCCCGCGGAGGGCGCCGCGCCCGCCGCGAAGGACGCGACCCCCACCCCCATCAAGGTGGGCACCGTCCGGCACCTGCCCGAGGACGCCGCGCCGGCGCCCCGGACGACCGTCACGTCGAGCTCCACCGCGACGCCGAAGCCCGCGGTGACGGAGCACGCCGCCGCGAAGGCGCCCGGGACGCCCGAGGCCGCGC
>JAFADT010000160.1 GCA_023424585.1 Pseudomonadota bacterium | reverse complement strand
CCTATGAGCGCTTCCCGGAGATAGGCGGACGCGTGGCGCCTTGACCTCACCCGCTCCGTGTACGGGCACGCCACGGAGCCGGGCGAAACCCGTAACGGTGCCATCGACCGGAGCTCAACCGCCCCCGCCGCGGCGGTCACTCCGGCTCGACATCCCGGGAGACGCCGCGAGCGCAAGACACAGCAAGGGGGGAGATTCATGAAATGACCTCCCCCGCTCCGGATGACGAGCACCCGAAGCGCAGGCGCTACTCGTCGAGGGACGTCTTCTGCTTGTAGGCCTCCAGCTTCGCCGCGTCCTCCTTGGACAGCTTCGGATCCAGGTTGACGGAGCCCTTGAGCAGGCGGTCGACGCCGCTGTTCTTCACCTCCGCCTTGTCCGCGTAGAAGGTCCGCTGCGGCAGCCCCTGCTCGTGACGATAGGTGTTCTCCGACGGGCGGGACAGCTTGCCCTTGCCCTCGATGAACGCGCTGTCCTTGAAGCCGTCCAGGCCCGCCGCGCTCATCTCGCTCAGCGACAGGTCCTGCTTGTTGCCGCGCTTCACCGTCGTCTTCGTGTCGATGGTGCCATCCACGTACTCGCGCGCGTGGTGCAGCTCATGGAGGAGCGTGGAGTCCGACGGCTTGTTCTGGGGCGTGCCCCACGCGCCGTACTTCTCCTTGTGTGAGGCGTGCTTCGGGTCGGGGATGCCGTCCTGCGGGCTGTACTCCACCTTGGCGCCCTCCTTGATGCCGAAGGCCTTGCTCTCCCCCGCCTTGTCGGTGGTGCCGCTCTCGTCCTTCTTCCAGATCTGCACGTGCTTCTCGGTGGTGCCGTTGAGCCCCGAGTGACGGTTGATGCCATTCAGCTCCATGCGGCCCGTCTCCGTGCTGGAGATCTTCTTCAGGTCCCGGAGCGCCGCCAGGGTGAAGCCCGGCTGCTTGTCCGTCTCACCAATCTTGAGCTGCCCCACCGTGGTGATGCGCACCTTGCGGTTGTCCTGGAGCGCCACCTCCTCCGTGCGCACCGGCAGGCCCGGGCTCAAGAGGTCGCGGCGGATGCCATCGGTGAGCTTCTTCTCCTCGGGCGGCTGGCTCACCGGCTTCGGCTCCCCCAGCGGCTTCTTCATGAACCAGTCGTCCGGCTGCGCCTTCGCCGGGGACCTGGACGTGGACGGCGCCTGCGACGCGCCCGCGGTGGGCATCTTCAAGGACGGCAGCTTCAGCTTGGACGTCATGGGGAGGCTCTCCTGGGAATGGAGCGAAGCCTACCGCAGAGGCCCCGGAGCCCACCTGATGACGGAAGACATCAGCCACCAACGGCAGTCACCAGAAGCACGGCCATGCGCGAGCGCGGCGCTTCACGCGGCCCAAGCAAGATCAACGACTTGCGCAGGCGCGACCGGAGCCAGGGCGTTGGCATGCCCGCTGCTATGGGTGTCCTCGTCGCTGAAAGCCACACTCACTCCCCTTCCAGAAAAGAGTCCCGTCATGGCCATCCGCTCCGTCAGCAGCCCCGCCGCCCGCCCCACCCCCTCCATCCAGAGCCCGACGTCCCCCGCCTCCAAGCCCACCACCCCCACCTCGCAGTCCGCCGCCGCCAAGCCCACCACGCCGGGCCTTCCGGGCGCCGCGACCTCCTCCCCCGCCGGGAAGGTGGACGGGAAGTCCTCCAACCCGCTGGCGGCCCTGAAGCAGGACGGCTTCGACGTCGGCGGCATCGGTGGCAAGGCCGCGGAGCTGGGCAAGCTGCTGGAGGGCGCCGCCTCGGTGCTGAGCAGCATCGCGCAGTTGGTGCAGGGCATCACGCAGGGCGTGCAGGGCGTTGCCCAGGGCGTGCAGGGTGTCGCCGAGGGCGTGCAGGGCGCCGCAGGTGCGGTGGGCGGCGCCCTGGGCGCGGTGGGTGGCGCCGCGACCAGCGTGCTGGACCTGGCCCACGGGCCGGTGCAGGACCCGACGGTCGGCATGAGCCAGGCCCCCACCCTGGAGTAGTCCGCCGCCCAGCCTGACGCGATGAAGAAAAAAGGCGTGGCGGCGATGAGCCGTCACGCCTTTCTTCCTTCAGGGTGTCGCCGCGCTACTCGATGGCGGCGACCTTGTCGTCCTTGTCGAACTTCACGCGCACCTTGGTCGCCTTCGACTTCCAGTAGGTCCAGGTGCTGGAGTGGAACGACGGCGTCTCGTGCGGCGGCGGCGGGCCCCACGCCATGCGCACGGCCTCGCGGCTCATGCCGAGCTCCACCTCGGATGCGGAGACCCGCCGCCGGTCCTCCGGCGACAGCGCCTCCATCCTGGCGGCCTGGTCCTCCAGCGCGAACGCGGCCTGGAACAGCTTCCAGGTGTCCGAACCCGAGCGCGAGTCGTTCTCGAACTCGAGCTCCGCGCCGGAGTCCAAGACCTTGAACTTCACGGAGGACGAGCCCTTGTCCAGCACCTCCACCTTCGCGTTGAACGGGATGATGGGGCCCTTGAGGTAGTTCACCCAGGACACGGTGCCGTCCTCGAAGTGGAAGTTCGCGGTCGCGTGGTAGTAGGTCTTCTCCACCGGAGCCGGCGCGGCCGCGGGCTCGTCGCCCACGCGCACCACCTTGCCCTCCGGACCGAACTCCACCTCGAACGTGGAGAACTTCGAGCTCCAGTACGTCCAGCGGTTGGCCTGGAGCGACGGCGTCCGGTGCGGCGGCGGCGGGCCCACCGCCAGCAGCACGGCCTCGCGCGACATGCCCCGGGCCAGCTCTCCGGCGCGCACCTGCTTCTGCTCCTCGGGCGTCAGCGCGGCGATGCGCGGGGCGGGGTCCTGCTCGGCGAAGAAGCCGGCGAACAGCATGTTGACGGGCTTGCCCAGGCTCCGGTGCGTCACGAACCGGAACTCGAGGCCGGAGTCCACCACCTTGCAGCGCACTTCATCCTTGTCCCGCTCGAGGACCGCGACCTTCGCCCCCACGGGGATGGCCGCGCCCTTGCCGCGGTAGTTCACCGCGGAGAGCTGGTTCTTGTTGAGCAGGAAGTTGGCCTGGGCGAACAGCACCTCGGCCTGGGCCCCCATCGCCGTCAGCAGCCCCAGCGCGAACACCGCGCCGAGGACATTCTTTCGAAACACGTAAAACCCCCTCCGGAAATCAGCGGCGCGGTTCTAGTGGTGTCCCGCGCACGTTCGCAAGGGGGCCGCCGCCTCGGAGGACGCGGAAGGGACGGGCCCGGAGCCCGCCCCCCATGCGCCCGGCCCTACGCCCCGAGCAGGCCCATCACCTCCGAAGACAGCATGGGGCGCGAGGACATGGGGAAGTCGTACTTGAGCGCGTTCCGGTGCTCCTCCGCCGAGGTGGCGGCGGCGCAGTCAGTGAGGGTGATGACGTCGTAGCCGTGCTCGTACGCGGTGCGCATGGTCGACTCGGCACAGCAGTTGGTGAGGAAGCCGCCCATCACCACCGTCTTGATGCCCTTGCTGCGCAGGATGAAGTCCAGGCTGGTGCTGGCGAAGGTGTCCAGGCCGCGCTTGCCTTCAATCACGATGTCGCCCTTCTGCGGCGCCAGCGCGTCGATGATCTGCGCGGCCCCAGCTGCCCTTCAAGCCAACCCCGGCTCAGGCCGCGGCGAGCGCGCCGTCCCAGTCCTCTACTTCATAGAGGAACCTCGTGCCGCCCTTGAGCTTGCGGTTGGCGGAGGTGCTCTGGACGAAGACGACGTACTTCTCCAGGCTCGCGGGCCGGATGCGCACCGTCTCTCCGGGCGGCAGGCCGAGCATCTCCCGCGCGCGCTCGCCGCTGTAGAGGTCGCCGGACTTGCGGTCCATCAGCACCACCTCCTTGCGGCCCTGGATGGTCTCCGTCTTGGTGAACTCGTAGAAGCCGCGCCCCGCCTTGAAGCCCAGGCCGTTCTCCGTGACGAACTCCTTGATGGCGCAGTCCGCCTCCACCTCCAGCACCTGGAAGCGCCCCGGAGGCACCGCCCGCAGGTCCGTCTCACCGAAGAGCGTGGACGCGGTCCGCTTGAGCATCGTGTTGAACATCGCGTTGAGGCCGCGGTTCATGCGGCCCTCGCGAGACACCTCCGCTTCATACGACTGCAGCCGCGCGTCCGAGGACTGCTTGTAGCAAACGGCCAGCAGCATGTCGGTGACGTGCGAGAACTGATCCAGGCTCAGGTGGAAGCCGCCCGACTTCTCCGCCAGCTCTTTATAGAAGGACGTCGCGTGGCGGCGGTTCAGCGCCTGGACGCCGTACACCGACACGCCCTGCTCCCCCAGCGCCGCCACCTCCTTGCGCCAGTCCAGCTTCTTCGGGTTGTGCTGGGGCGGGTGCGGCACGTCGTCGCCAATGAGCACCAACGCCCTCGTGTAGCCCTCCGTCCAGGACAGGCTTCGCGCCTCGTGCAGCACCAACTCGTAGCACTCCGGCGCGTCACCGCCGCCCGTCTTCCCCACCTTCTCCACGAAGCGGGTGATGGCCTTGGCGTCGTCCGTGAGATCCAACGTCTTGGTCACGTAGGTGGACTTCGCGTCACAGTAGTCGCCGTGCGCGATGATGCCGATGCGGATCCCCGGGATCTCCCTGGTCAGCCGGGCCACCGCGGCCCCCAGCTTCTTCCGCACCTGCGCAAGACACGGATACATGCTGCCCGTGGTGTCAAAGCTGAAGACGACCTCGACGCGGTTATCAATCACAGACATGGTCATGGCGTGCTCCCCCTCGCGTGTTTCTCGCTGCGACAGGAAGAACAGTACTCGCGGGGTCTGACATGGCCGGCGGCTCCGGGGCGCCGGTTTCCCGGCGGTGTCATACCGGGGTACGTAGCCAGGACAGCGCTCCGGGGCCGTACTGCCGGGGCAGGGCGTGACGCCCGGACATCACCCAGGGGGGACCATGAGGAACATCGGCATCATCGGCGCGGGCCAGGCGGGGCTACAGCTCGGCTTCGGCCTGCTGGAGCAGGGCTACGCCGTCACCGTCTATTCGGACCGCACGCCCGAGCAGCTCTTCAACGCCCGGCTGGCCGCGACCACCTACCTCTTCGGCCGGGCATACCAGTACGAGCAGGAGCTGGGGCTCGACTTCTGGCAGGGCCCGGGGGAGTACGCCCGGGGCGGAGACCTGGACGTCTGCGCGGCGCCGGGTCAGCGGGTGCTGCGCGTCCAGGGACGCATGCTCCACCCGGGCAAGTCGCTGGACCTGCGGGCGAAGTACTCGCGCTGGCTCGCGGAGCTCGAGCGCCGCGGCGGCACGGTGGTGGTGCGCGACGTGGACGTGGAGGCATTGGAGAAGCTCGCGCCGGACCATGACCTGGTGGTCGTGACGACGGGGCGCAACAGCTTCACCCGGCTGTTCGAGCGGGACGCCGAGCGCAGCATCCACACACAGCCGCAGCGGCACCTCGCGGCAATGATTGTCACCGGCATGAAGCCGCTGTACGAGACGCCCTATCCCGCGCTCAAGTTCATCCTGACCGCGGGCCACGGCGAGTACTTCGCCATGCCGTACTTCGACCGCATCCGGGGCCCGCAGAGCTGCCTCCTGCTGGAGGCCATCCCCGGCCAGGGACTGGACCGCTTCGGAGGCGTGAGCACCGCGCGCGAGGCGATGGAGCGGATGAAGCAGGTGCTGCGGGACTTCTCTCCCTGGGTGGCGGAGCGGCTGGAGGGCGCATCCATCGTGGACGAGTCCTCCTGGCTCACGGGCGCGTTCACGCCCACGGTGCGCAAGCCGGTGGGCCGGCTGCCGTCAGGGCGGCAGGTGATGGGGATGGGGGATGTCGTCATGCTCAACGACCCCATCGCGGGCCAGGGGCTCAACAGCGCGTCCAAGCAGGCCCACGCGATGACGCGGGCCATCCTCGCGCACGGCGACCAGCCCTTCACCGCGGCTTGGATGGAGCAGAGCTTCGAGCAGTTCTGGAGGACGGAAGGTCAATACATCACCGCGTTCACCAACATGCTGCTCCAGCCGCCCCCGCCGCACGTGCTGGACTACCTGGGCGCCGCCTCGAAGGTGCCGTCCCTGGCCGACACGTTCTTCGACAACTTCGGAGAGCCACAGCGCTTCTGGCCATGGATTGTCAGCCCCGAGGAGACGGAGGCCTTCATCCAGCGGGCAGCCGCCGCGTCGACGCCGCCAGGCTCATCGAGTTCGACAGCTTCGAGTGCGTGACGTGCTTCGCACCCGACATCCACTCCCAATGTCAGCGGGGCGCGTCTGGGTCATGGGAGTGACGCGGCTGGAGCCCTCGGGCGGGTTTGAGGGCGCACGCCCTCTCCCTCTAGGATGACGTCCCCATGGGGACGCAACATGAGGGGTGAGGGCTCCGAGCCGGTCACGGCCGCGCTGGTGGGGCTGACGGACTCTCGGCTGGGACGCATCCTGCTGTGGCTCACGACGGTGTTCCTGGGGCTCCTGGCGCTCGTACCGGGCCCTGACAGCGGGCGCCTGTGGCGCGTGGCCGCCATTCCGGGAGTGCTCGCGCTGATCGGCACAGGCACGGCGTGGTGGAAGGAGCGCCAGCGCTCCCGGTCCGCTCCCATTCCGTGGCTGCTCCCCCGATTGGCCATGGGCGCCATGCTCTTCGGCGCCGCCGCGCTCCTGATGTGGTGGCGGCGCCGGCGCGAGCTGAAGGCCGACGCGCCGGCATCCCCGCCTTCCGCCGAGCAGGTGGACCGGTGGGCCCGCGCGGAGGTGGGCGTCGCGGCCGTGGAGCGCTCGCCATGACCCACGCGGCCTTGGAGCAGACAGCCCCGGGCGCGGCGCCTCCGCGTGCGTCCATGGGCAGCATCATCCGCGCGGGCTTGCGAAGCCTCGTCGCCCTGGTGCCCGCGCTGCTGGGCTCCGGCGTGAAGGGCGCGCTGAAGGGCTTCTTCCTCTTCGGATGTTTCGGCCTGGTGCTGGCTGGCGTCTTCGTGCTCGCGCCGCGATGGACCGGCGCGGCCCCGGCGCCCTCCTGGCTGAGCGTCCTGGGCTTCGTCCTCACGCCGCTGTCCCTGGCCGTGGCCGGGGGCTACGTGTGGATGCTCCACGGGGTCAGCTCGCGGCTCGCGAGCGAGGTCCGCGCGCGCGGGTTGATGGGCTATGCGTACGCCATCCTCAAGCCCGCGACGCTGAAGGTCGCCCAGCGGCTGCGCGGGGCCAGCACGCTTGACCGCGAGGGGCTCACCCGGGCCATCGAGCAGTCGGTGGCGGAGCGCATGCACGAGCCCGAGGAGGTGCGCGACTCCGCGGCGTCCCGCGCAGGCTGGCTGGAGGGCTTCCTCATGGACCAGTCCCGCCGGGTGCTGGGACTCATTGCCCTTCGCGCGGTGCTGACGTCGCCGGACATGCCATCCGCGGTGCGGGAGCTGGAGCTGCTGGCCATCGACCGGCTGGAGGGCGTGTTGGAGGAGACGCTGGAGGACCTGTTCTTCCTCCAGATGGTGCTCGCACTGGGCGCGGGCCTCCTCGTCGCCGCCGTGCCCACGCTCCTGCTCCTCTTCCTGCCCCGCTGAGCACGGCCCCACCTGCCTCTGCTAGCCTCCCGCTGTCCCGCCAGGGTGGGACAGGAGGCGACGCCGGGATGGACTCACTGGACGCGCGCATGGAGCGGCTGGAGGCGCGGCTTCGACGGTGGCAGGGCTTCACCCTCGCGGCCTTCGTGCTGGCCGGAGCGGGGCTGGGAACCGCGGCCCTGCGTGACGAAGCTCCGCCGCCGCACTCGGGGGAGCTGGTGGCCTCCCGGCTGGTGCTCAAGGACGCCCGAGGCCGCACGCGGGCCAGCCTGGAAGCGGACCTCCACGGCGGCGCGGCGCTGGTGTTGAACGACAGCGAGGGCCGCCCTCGGGCGCTGCTGGGCGTGGGCCAGGACGACTCGCCCCGGCTGCGCTTCTCCACGGCGGAAGGTGAGTCGCTGGCGGAGCTGATGGTGTTCTCGGACGAGGCGCCGCGCCTGACGCTGTCCAAGTCCGGAGGCGCGGAGCTGTTCTCCGTGGGGCTTCAAGTGGATGGCTCGTCGCGGCTGGAGCTGGCGGACGTCACGGGACGGCCCCGCGCCATCCTGGGCGCGGACGAGGAGGGTTCGCCCGGCCTGCTCCTGGTGGACCGGCGCGGACAGCCTCGCGTGGAGCTGCGTGTGGGCAGCTCCGACGAGGCCAGCCTCGTGCTGGAGGGCCGCAACGGACAGGTGTTCCGCGCGCCCGGCGTGCAGTGACGCCGCGCCGTCATGAGGGGAGGGAGCCGGACGTCGGCACCTCGACGGAGGCCTACCCGTGACGACACCCACGGACAGCATCCTGTTGATCCTGGACCTGGATGAGACCCTGGTCCACGCGAGCGAGAAGCCCCTGGCCCGGGAGGCGGACTTCCAGGTCCTCGGCTACTTCGTCCATGTGCGCCCGCGGCTGGAGCCCTTCCTGCGGGAGTGCGCTGCTCGCTTCCGGCTCGCCATCTGGTCCGCCGGGGACGACCGGTACGTCGCGGAGATCGTGAAGCGCATTGTTCCCCCGGAGCTGGCGCTGGACTTCGTCTGGGGGCGGAGCCGGTGCACATACGCGCTCGACCGGGCCGGCGTTCAGCGGGACGGGTTCCTCGATCCGGGCCTGCACTACGACTGGGTCAAGAAGCTGCGCAAGCTGAAGCGGCGGGGCTACCGGCTGGAGCGCGTGTTGATTGTCGACGACACGCCGGCCAAGTGCGTCCACAACCACGGCAACGCCATCTACGTCCAGGAGTACGAAGGACAGGAGCACGACACGGAGCTGCTCGACCTGTCCCGGTACCTGGTCACGCTCGCGGACGTGGACAACGTCCGGTGCATCGAGAAACGAAACTGGCGGAAGCAGCTCCGCCAGGGCTGACGCTCCGTTCCATCAACTACGGGAGAGGACAGGCGGGCCCTCGCCTCGGAGCGGAGGGTGGACCGCGCGACGATATCCGAAAGGCAGAACCCCGTGCGAGGACGCGCTCCCGTCCCCGCGGACCGCCGGGTGGCGCGGTGGTGGAATCCGTTTTCGCTCCGCGCGGGCGCCCGTTAACCTGGGTCTCCCAGCAGCCCTGTCCCACCTCTGTTCAGGAGCCCGGCCCGCTGCGTGCCGCCCGCTCTGGAGACGATATGACGCGCGAGTATCCCGAGGAGCAGCTCCTGGCGTTCATCCAGGCCATGGCCAACGTGGCGGCGAGCGATGGCCGGGTCACCGAGGACGAGCGCCAGCAGCTCGATGACGTGGTACGGGGGCTGGGCCTGTCTCCCCGGGAGGAGCGGATCGCCACCCTCATCGAGAAGGAGTTCCAGAAGCCCGGCGACCTCGCGGACATCGTCCGCAAGATCGAGAACCGCGAGCTGCGGGCCTCCGTGCTGCGCATGCTCGTCGAGGTGGCGTGCGCGGACGGGGAGATCGCGACCGAGGAGCGCGCGGCCGTGAAGGACGCCGCCAAGACCTTCGGCATCGACACGTCGCTCGCCGACGAGCTGATCGGCTGGACGCTCGACTCGATCAAGCTCGAGCAGCGCGAGAAGGAGATCATGGCGAAGCTGCTCTGAGGCTGAAGGACGCCGTGTCCCCGCACCGCCCAGGAGGCCCCATGGTCGCGCAGACGTCACCCGAGGAGCTCACCGCGCAGGTGCGCCAGCGCATCGTCGACCTGGCCCGACAGGGCGGTTACTTCGACGCGGTCCTGGGCGCGGGGCCGGAGCTGGACCGGCTGAAGCACTACCTGCGCATGCTCGCGGGCCAGGTGCCCGCGCCTCCCGCCCGGCCCGAGCAGTCCCCCACCATCTTCCCGCCCTTCCCCGGCCTGGATGAACGTCCGTGGCGCGACCCGCCGCCTCCGGCCGCGAAGGCGCTGGAGGGCTGCCTGACCGCGGTGACGCGCGACCTGGAGCGGCTGGAGCACGCGGACCTGCTGCACTACGACTCCGGCATCGTCGGCACGGGCCGCTGGACCGTGCACCCCATCTACTTCGGCGGCGAGCGCACCGACCGCCTCTTCTGGCCCCAGCTCGCCATGGAGGAGACGGCCGCCGCGGTGCGGTCGCTGGACGGCGAGTGCACCGACTTCCCGCTGGCGGACGTGCTCTTCTCCTCGCACGCGCCCGGGACCACGCTGACGCCGCACTGCTCGTGGGATGGCTTCCGGATGCGGCTGCACCTGGGGCTCCGGGTGCCGGAGGGCTGCGGCATCCGCGTGGGCACCGAGCGCCGTCACTGGGAGCCGGGCCGCGTGCTCACCTTCCACGACTCCTTCGAGCACGAGACCTGGAACCGGGGCACCGAGCGCCGCGTGGTGCTCATCGCGGACTGCTGGCACCCCGGCCTCACCGTCCCCGAGCGCGAGGCCCTGCTCGGCCTCACGCGCAAGTTCGAGGTCCGCGCGCTGCTCGCCCAGCTGCGCGTGCCGGAAGCCATGTCCGAGCCCCTCCTCGTCCGCTTCGAGGAGCAGGAACGCACGGACGCCCAGGTGCGCCGCTTCTGGCGCATGTGAGCCCCGCCGGAGCCACGGCATGAGCGGCACCGCTCCCGCGACACGGATGGCGCGCGCACTCCGGGATGACGGGCGCGGTGGACAAGGCCACCATCGTGCATGAGGCCGTGCCCTGAACACGAAGTGAGCGCCCCGGGCCCGTGCGCGGCGTGGACACGGGCCCGCCGTTATGGTTCACGGGCGCGTGCCGGGACCTTCCATCCCCCGGCACACGCTCGGAGAACACCATGGGATTCCTGCGGCCCCACGCCGAACGCATCTACGCCCTGCTCCGCATCGCCGCGGGGCTGATGTTCATGCAGCACGGCATGCAGAAGCTCTTCGGCCTGTTCGGCGGGATGCCCGCCGGGGCGCCGCCGTTCATCGTCTACGGCGCGGGGACCATCGAGTTCCTGGGCGGCCTGCTCGTGGCGCTCGGGCTGTTCGCCGGGCCCGCGGCGTTCATCTCGAGCGGCACGATGGCGTTCGCCTTCTTCATGGGGCACGTGCTCCCCAACGGGGGCAACCTCAACCCCCTCCTGAACAAGGGCGAGCTCGCGGCGCTCTACTGCTTCGCATTCTTCTACATCTCCGCCCACGGCTCCGGCATCTGGAGCGTGGACGCCGCCCGCCGGCGCACACCCCGCGTGTGAGCGCCGGGCCGTGCCCTGGACCGGCCGCTGTGCTAATCCGCGCTGGCAACAGGGTGACGTCCCCACCCCCCAGACCGGAAGACAGCCATGGCAGGCAGCAGCCTGATTGCGCTCATCGACGACATCGCGACCATCCTGGATGACGTCTCCATCCTGACCAAGGTGGCGGCGAAGAAGACCGCGGGGGTGCTGGGCGACGACCTGGCGCTCAACGCGGAGCAGGTCACGGGCGTGAACGCGGACCGCGAGCTGCCCGTGGTGTGGGCGGTGGCGAAGGGGTCGCTGGTCAACAAGGCCATCCTGGTGCCGGCCGCGCTGGCCATCAGCGCGCTGGCGCCCTGGCTGGTGACCCCGCTCCTGATGGTGGGCGGCGCCTTCCTCTGCTTCGAGGGCTTCGAGAAGCTCGCGCACAAGTTCCTGCACGGCAAGGAAGAGGACGAGGCGCACCACGCCGAGCTCCGCAAGGCGCTGGAGGACCCGAACGTGGACCGGGTCGCCCTGGAGAAGGACAAGATCAAGGGCGCGGTGCGCACGGACTTCATCCTCTCCGCGGAGATCATCGCCATCACGCTGGGCACCGTGGCGACGGCGGACTTCTCCACCCGCGTCACGGTGATGGTGGGCATCGCGCTCATCATGACCGCCGGCGTGTACGGAATCGTGGCGGGCATCGTGAAGCTGGACGACGCGGGCCTGTACCTCAGCCGCAAGACGGGCGGGTTCGCGCGCACGCTGGGCGCCGGCATCCTCCGCGCGGCGCCGTGGCTGATGAAGTTCCTCTCCGTGGCCGGGACGGCGGCCATGTTCCTGGTGGGCGGCGGCATCCTCGTACACGGCGTCTCCAGCCTGCACCACGCGGAGGAGTCCTTCGCCAGGTGGGCCTCGGCGGTGCCCGGCGTGGGCAGCATCCTGGGCGGGCTCGCCCCCATGCTGCTCAACGCCGCGGTGGGACTGGGCGCCGGCGCCGTGCTGGTGGTGCTCTTCACCCTGGGCCAGAAGCTGCTCAAGGGCCGGAGCGCGAAGCAGTAGCCAGGTCCCCCCTCGCCGGGGGCGGAGTTGCAACAAAACAGCAAATCATGCAATCACGGATGTTGGATGTCTTCACGAGTCCAGCAGAGGGGGGAGGACTCATCACGCCCACCTTCAGCGTCACGCTGACCCAGGCGCCCTGGAGCGTGCAGTGGAACATCCCCGGCACCACCTCCATCCAGACGGAGCTGCCGTTCTCGGTCACCGCCAAGGACACGTGGGGGAATACGTCCAGCAGGTCGCTGTGGTGCGGGGTGAACACCGCCTCCACCACCCCGTATGACCTGAGCTGCCACCCGTGAGCTGACGCGGCCGGGGAGCCCGCCCTCCCGGAGGGAATGGGTATGCTCCCTGGCCGCGCGGTCAGCGCTCCACGCAGGGGACCAGACATGGGTGTGGGTGACTTTCTCAAGCGGCTCTTCTCCGACCGACCGGTCCAGGTGGACTACAGCGGCGTGGAGGACGAGCGCCTCTTCACCCTCTGGAAGGAGCGGAGCTCGCTGACACCCGAGGCCGTCGCGCGGTTGCAGGCAGAGGCCTCACGCAGGGGGCTGGACCTCGCGTCCCGTGAGCCAGCGAGGCGGCGCGGCGCGGCGGCCGTTCCCTTCGAGGTTCCCACCGGCGCGCCTCCCGAACCGCCCGCACGTGTCCTCCGCACCAACCCCCTCCACGTGGTGGCGCCCTGTGGCGTGGTGCTCCGCACCGGGGAGAACCAGGGCGTGCTGTGCCTGCTGCCGCTCCGGGACGCAGGGACGGAATGGACGCGCGACTTCTCGCCCGGGATGGAGATTGAAGCGCTGGTGATCTGCAACGACGGCGAGGGGCTGCTGCCCTCGGCGTGGATGGCGGAGCGTCTGGGATTGAAGCCGGAGTCGGTCTTCGTGCTGTCACCGGAGCGCCCCGCGGACCGGCCGCTGCCGGGAGCGACGGCGCGCGACCTGCTCGCGACACCCCTGCCCCGGAAGCTCGAACGGGGGGCCCTCTTCCTCACGGCCTCCAGGGAGCATCCGAACCTGCTCATCGCCTCCTGGACGACCCCACCCGGTGCGCCGCGCTGGCGGGCCCTCGTGGGCCCCAGCGTTCCCATGGAAGAGGTCGCGGCCCAGGGCGCGACCCATGTCGTGGGCGGCCTGGCGATTCCCGAGCAGGCGCAGGTCCCGATGCTGGAGGTGCTCACGCGCCTGTCGCACGTGGTGATGATGCTCGACGTGCAGGGCGTCGTGGACTGGGGCGCGACGCTGGCCCAGTTGGGCGTGGACGTCACCACGGTGACCCGCGTGAGGCAGGATGCACTGGCGCAGCTCGGCACGGCGCTGGGGGCGGGGCGCTGGGAGGAGGTGCCCGCCCTGCTCACGAAGCTCTCCGACAAGGAGCTGGAGACGGTGACCACGGGGCTGCTCATCCAGCAGGGGCGCGAGCAGGACGCCCGGCGGCTCCTGGAGCTCGCCTGTGAACAGCAGCCGGACTCCGGCGCGCGCCGGTTCCAGCAGGGCGTCGTCGCCTACGTCCTGGGCGACATGTCCCAGGCGCGAGCCTGCTACAAGCAGGCGACCCGGGCATCGAAGCCCGAGCCCCGCGCCTGGGCCAACCTGGCCGCGGTCCATCGACGCAGCGGAGACGCGGCCGAAGCCCTGCGCTGCGCGGAGGCCGCGCAGGAGGCCATGCCCGGGGACCCCGTCAGCATCGCCCACCGGCTGGGCAGCCTGCTGGAGCTGGGGCGGCAGGAGGAGGCCCGCGCGCTGCTCGCGGGGTCTAGAATGCACCTGGGTGAGGCGGAGCGAGCCTCCTGGGCGGCGTGGGTGGAGGAAGGACGTCCGCCGGAGTCCACGCACGACCTGTTCCCCCACCTCGCGGTGGCCGCGCGGGACTGCGCGAAGGTCTTCCTGGGCCAGGGCCGGCGCGAGGAGGCGAGCGCGCTGCTGCGCCGGAGCCTTCACTGGGATGGCTCGCGGAGTGACG